>JACQHA010000280.1 GCA_016199255.1 Deinococcus sp. | reverse complement strand
CCAGGTCCAGCTCCAGGTTGGTGCTCAGTTCCCGCAGCCCTAGGTCGGTGTCTCTGGCAGGCAATTCCACAAGAAGCCCCACCTGGCCACTGACCCTTCCCAGCATCAGGTCGCTGCTCAGCCCCAGGTCGGCGGTGAGCAATCCCTCACCCATCTGGAAGTCCGTAGTAGTTTCTACAGTCAGGGTCGTTGCCCCCAGGTCCAGGCTCAGATCTATATCGGCCACGCCCGGGGCGGTGCGCAGCTGGGTGGTATCGGAGAAGTTGATGGTGTTCTGGAGTGATGCTGGCAAGCCCAGGAAGGGGAAGCGGGTGCTGCCCGAGAGGGTATCCCCCCTAAAGCGCGGCACCTGGCTGGACGGGCCCCTGGGAAACACGTAGGTCTGGTCCAGGGAAAGATCCGGAACCCGGAGCCTGACCCGGGTCCGGTCCAGTTCGCCCACGTTAGGATCCAGTTCCAGTGAGGCCTGCAGCTCATTCTGCCCCTGCTCCAGGCGAAAATCGGCCTCCAGGTTCTCATAGGTGCCGCTCAGGTCAAAGAGCCGGGCCGGGCCGGGGGTGGTGTCGCCTAGCTCATCAAATTGGAACGCCACCTGGCTGCGTAGCTGCAGATCGAGATCAGGCAGAAGGTCCGCCAGCTGCAGCGTGCTGTCCAAGCCCAGCTCCACCGGCAGGCCACCGGGATTGATGTCCTGCGCGTAATTCACCTCAAGGGTCAATTCCCGCACCGGGGTAATGGTGGCCTGGACTTCCAGGTCGCTGAAGGGCTCCTCATCGGGTGCAGCCAAAAGGTCCAGGGTGGTGGTGGCCTCCAGGGCCAGGGCGGGGAAAGGCGTGAAATCGAGAGTGCCTTCCAGTTCCTGACGCAGCTCCCGCTGCCGCAAGGTGAACTGGCCTTCTTGGAAGGGTGACTCGCCTTCGACCCGGCTGGAGCGCAGCTCCAGCCGTAGCTGGCCGCTGGCGCCCAGCGCGACACTCGCCCCGGCCCGGAGGTTTTCCTGCACCTGGGCCTCGCTGGTGGAGAAGAGTTCTCCCCGGCGCTGGTAGGTGGCTTCCAGATCCACCCCAGGCAAGAAATCCTCTGGGAGGGTCAACGTAGCTTCCAGGTCTTGGCCGATTCTGAGCGCCGTGGTGATGGGGCCGCGCCCTAGCGTGCGCGCCAGGGGGTTGGTGGCGCCGCGCAAGAGCCCTAGGGTGAACCCCAGATCCAGCTCTATCAGCTCCCCCAAGGAGAGCGGCTCCAGGTCCAGAGTGATGTTCCCCAGCCGCTCGAAGGGTATGGGGAAGATTGGCGTACTCGGGTCGTTATCTATGACCAGCCCCACGTCCAGCGTGACGCTCCCCCGCAACCCCTGCAGTTCTACGGGCAGTGTCGATTGGAGCAACACATCAGTGATCCGTACCCGACCAGGGAGGCGCTGGAACCCGCCCCTGGCCCTCCGATCATCGTTCCGGCTCACTTGCGCCAGGGTCCGCCCGCCCAGGGTGGGGATATCCAGCTCCAGCGCGAGCTGCACAATAGGCTCGCCGCCATCTGGTGCGGGCAACATCACCAAGCGCAGCCGCCCTTCCCCCCCAGCCAGGCGGAGGGCAGTATCCACCCCCAGGCCCGGGCCTAGCCCGCCGAGAAAGCGCAGGAGCAAGAAGCCGAACAGCTCTGGAGAGATAGCGAAGGGAATATCAGCTTCAATATCAATGGCCCCGCTCTGGCCGTCTTGAGTAATGCGCAGGCGGGGCCTGGTGTCCCCGGTGAAGATCACAAAAAGGGGCAAGAACAGCACCGGATTCCCCAGGAGCAATACCGTGACCCTTTCCATTTGAATCCGGTCCCCGGGGAAAATGCGAATGCGCCCGGCGGCGAAGCTGTAGGCCGGTGTGCCGCTGCACTCCCGGCAGGGGTTAATCACCCCACGCTCAATGTCAATGGTGCCACCCACGTCTGCCAGGCGCACGCCCTGAAAGCCAACGCCCTCCACCACAATGCTGAAGTCTGAGGCCAAGAGGGCCTTCTCCCGCAGGTTGATCACCAGGTCAGAGCCTACGAGCACGTTGTCTGGAGTCTCAATGGACCCGGGCCCGATGATCCGCACCACCAGAGTTTCCGTGTTGATCTCAATGTGCTGGCCGCGCAGGATGGCTTCCTCGGTGACAATGGTGACATTGCCGGTGAAGGTGAGCACCAGCTGGGACTGGCCGCCTGGGAGCGGCACCTGGGTGGAGCTGAATTCCTCGGCGGTGGCGGTGATCTCCTGGGCGCTGGCGCT
>JACQHA010000279.1 GCA_016199255.1 Deinococcus sp. | reverse complement strand
GTGCTCGCCGGGGGCGCCAGCCGGCGCTTTGGCCGCAATAAGGCGCTGGTGGATTTCCGAGGCCAGCCGCTTATTCAGCGCGTGGCCGATGCCTTGCTAGCGTTGTGCCCCACAGTAGTGATCACCAACACCCCGGAGGTGTACGCCTTCCTAGAGCTGCCCATGTATCCCGATGTCTATCCCCGTCAGGGACCAGCGGCAGGGATTCACGCGGCGCTGTACCACAGTGGTGCCCAGCGGGTGCTGGCAGTAGCCTGCGATATGCCCTTTCTCTCCCTGCCACTCCTGAAGCATCTGGTGGCGCAGCAGGGCTACTACGTGGTGGTGCCCTGTGGCCCGGAGGACCTGGAGCCGCTGTGTGCCGTGTACCGCCGGGAGTGCCTGCCGTTTCTGGAGGCCCAGCTGCAGCTCGGCGGGGAACGCACTATTGCCTTTTATACCCAGGTGCCGGTGCTCCAGGTGCCCTGGGAGGAAGTGCGCCGCCTGGGTGGGGAGCGCTGCTTCTGGAACTTGAATACCTATGAGGAATACCAGGTGGCGCTCGGGGAGAAGGGGTAGGGGAGTATCAGGCGGGGTTGAAACGGGGGTGGGGGGGTCCCCCGGAGAAAAAATCCAAGCCCGTACGGCGGGGCGGTGGATTTTTTCACTCGGGGGACCCCCCCACCCCCCGCAGCGCGCTGGGAGGCTCTAGAACGCCCCCTGCCACTGCTTGAGCAGTTCTCGGTCGGTCATGTCCAGGGTCATAGGAGTCAGCGCCGCGTAGCCCTCGCGCAGCACGCTGAAGTCGGTGTCACTCGGGTCGCCGCCAGCCCGGATCTGGACTTCCATCCACTTGCCCTGTACCCAGTGGTACTCGCGGCCGGTGGGGTCGTTACGGGTGTACACCGCTCCCAGGGTGGCCTTGGTGGACATGGTGGCTAGCTTGATGCCCTTGGCCAGCGGGGGCACGTTCAGGTTGAGGAAGGTCTGGCTGGGGAGGCCACGCTTGAGCATCTCGGCTACGACTTTGCTGGTGATCTCTGCCACTTCTTGATAGTTGGGGTTGTCCCACACAGTGGAGACTGCCAGTGCCGGGAAGCTGTAGAGCGCGGCCTCCATGGCCCCTCCTACGGTGCCAGAGTAGGTAATGTCCCGGCCCACGTTCAGCCCGCGGTTAATGCCGCTGACCACGGCAGTCACCTCTTCTTCGATGCCCAGGCCTAGCGCCACACAGTCCGCCGGCGTGCCGTTCACCACGTAGGCCGGGTAGTCGCCCAACTCCACCCGGGAGCGGCGGAAGGCCTGGTCCAGGCTGATGGCGTGGCTGATGCCGCTGCGCTCCCGGTCCGGGGCATACACCACTACCTGGTAGGCCTGGGCTAAGACCTGGGCCAGCGCCCTGAGGCCTAGGGCGTAGATGCCATCGTCGTTAGTGAGGAGAAGCGTGGTTTTGGCCATAGCCGGTGCCAGGTCAGCCCTGGAGGATCTGCTGGTAGAGTTCTGCCGTCTCCGGGAGGGGTTCGACGTTCAGCTCCTCAGCCAGCAGCTTGACATAGCTCTGGTAGTGCCTGACGGCGGCTACCCGGTTGCCCTGGGCCCAGTAGGCCTCCATTACCCGGCGGTGCAACTCCTCGCGATAGGGGTCCCGGTCCAGGGCTCCCTTGGCGGAGCGCACCGTCTTCTCGTACTCTCCGCGCTGGGCGTAGATTTCTGAGAGCTTGGCCAGCACCTCGGTGTAGCGCGCCTCCAGGTCTTCCCGGCGCCGGGAGCACCAGGTGGAGTAGAACTCCTCTAGGTACTGGCCGCCGTACAGCGCCACCGCTGCCTCCAGATCCTGGATCTGCCCGCTGGCCAGGCCCTGCTCCGCCAGCCGGTCGAATTCGCTGGCGTCCAGCCAGCGCTGCTCAGCGGCCAGCCGGTACCAGCCGTCTTCGTAGGGGATTTCAATGGGGCTAATGGCCTTGCGTAGCCGGTGTACCGTGCTGTGCACGCTGGCAGTGGCGGTCTTGAGCTCTTCCCCTTCCCAGAGCGCCTCGATGATCTCGTCGCGCCGGCGGGGCGCCTCTAGCAGGTAAAACAGC
>JACQHA010000281.1 GCA_016199255.1 Deinococcus sp. | reverse complement strand
GTGGTGCTCGTAGATCTGGCGATAGGCCGCCTCAGCCTCTGCCAGAGTAGAGTTGAGAATCAGGTCTAGGATCTTGCGCCGCTCGTCCCGGAAGAGCAACTTAAGCGAGTAGGTGGACGTGCCAAAATGCTTGTCTAAGAGCCTGATGACTGTCGGGAGGTCTGCCTGGGCAAAAGCCTCAATCACTTCCTGCACCATAGTCAGGTAGGCTTGCTGCCCTAAAAACACCCGGGCCCCGCCGTTTAAGTTGTGATCACCCAGGTGCAGCGCCGCAAAGCTGAGGGCTGCCGCTTCTCGGGTGATCTCGGACGTGATGCGCGCCCGTCCCACTGCGAGCTTGGCTTTCCCGGCCTCTAGGCTCCGGTAATCCTCCCGGCTGATGGTGTAGCAGTAGATCCTAGCCTGTTCTCCGTAGGGTTCGAAGAGGGAACTCAGGGCGTAGTGGGCCCCGACTTTTTGCAGATCCACCATGGCCGGCTTCACGAACTTCTCGAAGACAGAGGCGCCATCCCGGTGTTCGGCGATATTGCTCTTGGCCTGCTGCAGCCTTTCTAGGAACAGACTCTCGACTTGATTGCCAAAGAGCTCTTCTGCCAGCTGGATGGCACGCCCGGCGTATTGCAGGACCTGCACGGTCTCGATCCCCGACAGTTCGTCAAAGAACCAGCCGCAGCTAGTAAACATGAGCATGGCATGGCGTTGGAGCTCTAAGAGCTTCAGGGCCGTGGATTGCTCTGCCTCGTTGAGCTGGCGGGTGGCCTGCGCTGCCCAGAACCGCTCCATGTTCTTGAGAGAGCGGTCCAAAAGGACCTGGATATAGTCGCTCCGTGCTGCCCACGGGTCTTTGAGCAGTGTCCTGGCCTTTTCCTGGTATTGGGGGGCCAAAGTGTCCCGGAGCCAGTCCAAAGCCTGGCGCAGCGGGGTCCGCCAGGCCTGGCTCCACCCCCCGCGGCCAGAGTTGCACCCACAGTGAGCCCGCCAGCGCTCAATGCCGTGGGCGCAGCTCCAGGAGGTATTCTCAATAATCTCCACCTCATGGGTGGGTGGGTGTTTCGCTAAATATTCCCCATAGTTGGTAATTTGGGCCACCTGGTTTGACTCCAGGTAGTGGAGAGCATAGGCCAGCGCCATGTCCCCGTGCCGGTGGTGGTGGCCGTAGGTCTCGCCGTCAGTGGCAATGTGGAGCAGCTGGGGCCAAGTGCGAGCATCTGAGAAGCCACCGAGCAGCCGCCGGGCAAAGTGCTCTCCGTTGCCCAGCAGGCCTTCAAAGGCCACGGCCCGGGAGATAGGGCCATCATAGAAAAACAGGGAGATTCTCCGGCCCGAGGGCAGATGGAGCTGGTAGGCCATAGTGGGATCAATTCGCCCGCCACTGGCATCATGCCAGGTGCGGCTGCCCCTTTTGCGCACTCTCTTGGCCTGGTGGGGAGCCAGGATCGTGAACTGGATGCCGAGCCGCGAGAGGACTTCCAGCGTCTCCAGATCCACCGCCGTCTCTGGGAGCCACATCCCTTCAGGGGGCCGGCCAAACCGGTGCACAAAATCCCGGAGCCCCCAGACCACCTGGGTCTGCTTGTCGCGGCGGCTCGCCAGCGGCATGATCATGTGGTTATAGGCCTGCGCCAGCGCCGAGCCATGGCCCGAGAAGAGCTCCTGGCTCTTCCGGTCGGCTCCGAGGATGGCCTGATAAACATACGGGGCCTGGCTCTCTAGCCAGCACAAGAGAGTGGGGCCGAAGTTGAAGCTGAGCTTGGCGTAGTTGTTGACGATCTTCACAATCCGGCCCCGCTCGTCTAGGATGCGGGACGCTCCGTTAGGTGCGTAGCACTCGTCGGTGATTTGCTCGTTCCAGTCGTGGTTGGGGTAAGCCGAGTCCTGAACCTCAATGGCCTCAAGCCAGGGATTCTCCCGGGGAGGCTGGTAGAAGTGGCCGTGAATGCAAATGTATCTCATACACTTCTGCGCTGGACAAACAGGACAAAGGCCTGAGGGGCTAGGCTGAGAGTGGTCGTTCCCTCAGAGGAGAAGGTGGCTGGGGCTGTACTGCCTGCTCCCCCCCACCGCCTCTCAGCAGAGTCTAGCTGTTTCTGCCAGGACCCGGCTGGGACTGGCAGCGCCAGAGGCAATTGGACCTGGCTGAAATTGAACACCATGAAGACCTGCTCCTGCTCGGTCCAGCGCCGGACAAATAGCACTTTTTCCTTCTCCCACCCCACAGCCTCCAGGTGGTCTTTGCTCAGCTGGGCCAGGGCAGGTAGGGTCCGGCGCAGCCGGAGCAACTCCCGGTAGAGTTCGAAGAGCAGCTGGTGCTGTCCTTGGGAGCGCAGTTCCCAGTGGAGCTTGGAGCGCCGAAAAGTCGCCTCATCCTGGGGGTCAGGCACCTCGCCCTGCCACTGGAATGTGGCGAATTCCTCTCGCCGCCCTTGGCGTACTGCCTCAATCAAGGCCTGGTCTGAGTGGCTGATGAAATACTGGAACGGCGCAGTTTCACCGTATTCCTCGCCCATGAACAGCAGAGGGATAAAGGGGGAAAGGAGCACGGCGCCGGCAGCCAATTTCCAGGCCTCGAACGAGACCAGCTGGCTCAAGCGCTCGCCCAGCATCCGGTTTCCTGCTTGATCGTGATTTTGGGTGAAGACTACCAGCCGCTGGGCGGGAATGAACCGGGATGAGTTGCCATGTCGGCGCTGGCGGAATGGGGAGTACTGACCTGTGTAGGCAAAGCCTTCAGAGAAAGCCTTGGCCAGATATTGCACCGTGCCGAAGTCCTGGTAGTATCCAAACTGCTCGCCAGTGAGCAGGGTGTGCAGGGCATGGTGGAAGTCGTCGTTCCACTGGGCGTCTAAGCCATAGCCCCCCAGTTCCAGCCGCTGGATGATCCGCACATCGTTGAGGTTGCTTTCGGCTATGAGGAAGATCCGCCGGTTGAGCCGCTCCCCCTGCTGGTGTGCGGCTATCGCCAGCTCCTCCAAGAAGGGCCGGGCTGAGTGGTCTAAAATGGCGTGAATAGCGTCGAGCCGCAGGGCGTCCAGATGGAACTCGGTCAGCCAGTAGAGGGCATTCTCTAAAAAGAAGCGCCTCACTTGGTCGCTGTGGGGGCCATCGAAGTTGAGAGCCGGTCCCCAGGGAGTCTTGTAGCGGTCGGTGAAATAGGGCCCGAAGTCCCAGAGGTAGTTCCCCTCAGGCCCCAGGTGGTTATAGATCACGTCCAGCACCACAGCCAGTCCCCGCCGGTGGCAGGCGTTGACTAGCTTCTTGAGGCTTTCGGGGCCTCCGTAGGAGTTTTGCACGGCAAAGGGATACACGCCGTCGTATCCCCAGTTCCGGCTCCCGGGGCACTGGGCCACAGGCATCAGCTCCAGGGCAGTGATGCCCAGCTCTTTGAGCTCGCCTAAGCGGGGAATAATAGCGTCAAACGTGCCCTGGGGCGTGAAGACCCCCACGTGCAGTTCGTAGATGACGTAGTCTGGCAGGGGCAGGCCGCGCCAGCCCTGGTCCTCCCAGGTAAAGGCGCGAGCATCCACGACCTGGGAAGTACCGTGGACTCCATGGGGCTGGAAGCGGGATGCCGGGTCAGGGCGTTCCTGGCTGCCGTCTAGCTTGTAGAGGTAGAGGCTCCCTGGCTGCACGTCTTCTACCAGAGTATGGTGGTATCCTCCTGCCAGACGCTCCATGGCCACCACCCGATCCCGGGGTTCGGTAAGGTGCACTGTAACCTGCTGTGCCAGAGGCGCCCACACTAGGAACTGGCACTGGCCTTTCCCCAAATACGTTGCGCCCAGGTTCATGTGCGCCCCTCTCTCTTCAGGAACACAATGGCCAGCGGCGGCAAGGTGAGGCTGAGGCTATGAGGGCGGCCGTGGTGGGGAAGAGGGGCAGCTGCCAGATTCTGACTGGTGCTGTAGCCGCTTCCCCCGTACTGGGGAGCGTCGCTGTTCAGTACCTCCTGCCAGCCCCCCCCCTGGGGGGCGCCCACCAGGTAGTTGTGGTGCGGCACCGGGGTGAAGTTGCAGACAATGAGTACCACCTCGCCTGGTGACCGCCCTTTGCGGATCAGGCTGATCACGCTGTGATCGGCGTCATTGCAGTCAATCCATTCGAAGCCCGCTGGAGAGAAGTCCAGTTCATGCAGCGCTGGCTCGCGGCGGTAAAGCTGGTTCAGGTGCTCCACCCACTGCTGCAGGCCACGGTGCGAGTCGTACTGTAGGAGATGCCACTCCAGGCTCTCGTCGTGGTT
>JACQHA010000278.1 GCA_016199255.1 Deinococcus sp. | reverse complement strand
GGCGAAGCCGAAAGCCTGCACTGCGCCAAACACCAGCGCCCCGTAGCGGGTGTACTGATTGAGCCGGCGCCGCCCCTCCTCACCCTCTTTGGCCAGCTTCTCAAAGTAGGGCACCACCACCGTTAAGAGCTGGATGATAATCGAGGCAGAGACATAAGGAATAATCCCCAAAGCGAAAATGGAGAAGCGGGATAGCCCGCCGCCGGAGATCAGGCTGAGGAAGCTAAACAAAGTGGCGGTAGGGCCAGAGCCGAACACGTCCTGGGCCAAATTGGGATCTACCCCCGGGGTGGGGATGAAGCTACCCAGCCGGAACACCGCAATCAGCAGCAGGGTGTAGAGAATCTTGGCCCGGAGGTCGGCAATGCGGAAGGCATCAGCAAAGGCTCTTAGCATAGTCGCACCTCACCGCCGGCGGCTTCAATGGCCTGCTTGGCCCGGCCGCTAAAGGCGTTGGCCTCTACCGTGAGTTTCACCGCCAGCTCCCCCTGGCCCAGCACCTTCACCGGCAGCCGCAAATTCTTAATAATGCCGGCTTCGCGCAGCTCCTGTGGGGTGACATGTGCCCCAGCAGCAAAGCGCCCCAGATCCCGCAGGTTCACCAGCTGGTACTTGGGGTGGCCCATTTTGAAGCCGCGCTTGGGCAAGCGGCGGATCAGAGGTACCTGGCCGCCTTCAAAGCCGCGCTTGGTGATGCCTCCGGCCCTGGCGGTCTGGCCCTTGCCGCCCCGGCCGCCGGTCTTGCCCCGGCTAGAACCCGGCCCCCGGCCGATTCTCCGCCGCCGGCGGCCTCTCACAGCCGGGCTGAGGTCATTGAGCTTCATTTCTTACCTCCAGCACATGAGCCACTTTGGCGATCATGCCCCGCACCGCCGGGGTGTCAGGCAGCTGCCGCTCGTCCCCTATCTTAGCCAACCCCAGGGCCCGTACCGTGCGGCGCTGGTCCTGGCTGTAGCCAATCAGGCTCTTCACCAGCTTGACCTGCATCACTCCCCCCTGAGCTCCTTGACGCTCTCCTTCGTATCCAGCGCCAGCAGGCCCTCGATGGTAGCGTAGGCCACGTTGGCGGTGTTAGGCGAGCCCAGCACCTTGGTGAGAATGTCGGTAATGCCCGCCAGCTCGGCAATGGCCCGCACCGCGCTGCCGGCAATGACGCCGGTGCCAGACATAGCCGGCTTGAGTAGTACCTGGCTGGCGCCGTGCCGGCCAATGATCTCATGGGGGATGGTGCCGTTAATCAAGGGGATCTTCTTCAGGTTCTTCTTGGCAATATTAGTGCCCTTGGCCACCGCTAGCGGCACCTCCTTGGCCTTGCCTAGCCCCAGCCCCACCCGGCCCTGCCTATCCCCCACTACCACCAGCGCCGAGAACCGGAAGCGCTTGCCGCCCTTATAGGTTTTGGCGGTGCGCTTCAGCTCAATGACTTTATCTTCAAAGGTCTCGGTGTCTGCCATAGCCCTCCCTAAAAGCGCAGGCCGCTGGCGCGCGCCGCCTCGGCTAACGCCTTGACCCGGCCGTGGTAGCGATACCCACCCCGGTCAAAGACTACTGCCGTGATCCCCGCCGCCTGGGCCTTTTCGGCCAAAACCTTCCCCACCAGCGCCGCCTGCTCCCGCCTCTTGGCCTTTTCCAGGCCGTGGGACGAAGCCGCCACCAGGGTGCGGCTGGCGCTATCGTCAATGATCTGGGCGTAAATGTGCCGAATAGAGCGGAACACCGCAAGGCGCGGCCGCTTCAGGGTGCCCCGGATCTTGCGGCGGAGGCGCAGGTGCCGCCGCTCCCGACCAGTGACTCGCTTGCTCATCTTCTCACCTAGGCCTTGGTGGTGCCAGCCTTGCCGGGCTTAATGCGCACCTGCTCACCCCGGTAGCGCACCCCCTTGCCGTGGTAGTGGTCCGGGGGACGGGTCTTGCGCACGTCCGCCGCCACCTGGCCCACTAGCTGTTTATCCACCCCAGATACTTCAATAATGGTCTGCTCCGGCACCTTGAACACAATGCCCTCAGGGGGGGCAATGCGCACTGGGTGGGAATAGCCCACCTGGAGCAGCAGATCCTTCCCCTCCAGCGCCGCCCGGTAGCCGGTGCCCTTCAGCTCCAGCACCCGGCTGTAGCCCTGGGTGACGCCCTTCACTACATTGGCGGCCAAAGCGCGCACCAGCCCGTGCAGGCTGCGGTGCCGGCGGGAGTTAGAGGGGCGCCGCACCAGGAGCTGATTGCCCTCTTGCATAATGGTAATCTCCGGGTCAAAGTGGATTTTCAGCTCCCCGCGCGGGCCCTTGGCCCACAGCTCGCCTGGCCCCGCTTTGGCGGTGACGCCGGTGGGCAGGGGAATAGGTGCCTTACCAACCCGTGACATAATCACCACACCCGGCAGAGGTACTCTCCGCCTACTCGTTCTGCCCTGGCCTGGTCGCCAGTGAGAATCCCCCGGGGCGTAGAGAGAATCGCTACCCCCAGCCCCCCGCGCACCTGGGGGAGAGCGGAGGCCCGCACATACAGCCGCTTGCCCGGCCTGGACACGCGGTCTAAGCGCCGGATCACTGGCTGCCGGCCCCGGGTAAACTTCAAAGTAACGGTGAGGGTGCGCTTTTTCCCCACCTCAGCCACGCTATAGTCCTTGATGAACCCCCGCCCCTTGAGGATGGCCACAATGCCCTCTTTCATCCGGGAGCTGGGCAAGGTCAGGCTCTCCAGCCGCCGGGTGTTGGCATTACGGATCCGGGTGAGCAGGTCGGCAATGGGATCGGTCATCATATGTACTCCTCTACCAGCTGGCCTTGCGCACCCCCGGCAGCCGCCCTACGTGCGCCAGCTCCCGGGTGCAGATCCGGCACAGGCCAAAGTGGCGCAAGAACCCCCGGGGACGGCCGCAGCGCTCACAGCGGTGGTAGTGGCGCACATGAAACTTGGGGGTGCGCCGGGCTTTGATGATCATTGAAGTCTTAGCCATATTTCACGCCTTTCGGAAGGGGAACCCCAAGAACTCCAAGAGCGCCTGTCCCTCCTCATCGCTTCTCGCGTTGGTGATTACTGAGATGTCCATGCCCCGCTGCTTGTCCACCATGTCGTAGCTGATCTCGGGGAAGATCAGGAGTTCCCGCACCCCTAAGCTATAGTTCCCCCGGCCGTCAAAGGACTTGGGGGGGAGGCCGCGGAAGTCACGGATCCGGGGCAGGGCGAAGTTCACCAACTTGTCCAAAAAGGCGTACATCCGCTCCCCCCGCAAGGTCACCGAGATCCCTACCGCCATGCCGGCGCGCACCTTGAAGTTAGAGATGGACTTTCTGGCCCGGTTCACCACCGGCCTCTGCAGCGCCAGCGCCGCCAGCTGCTTGCTGGCGCTCTCTACCACCTTGGCGTCGCGGGTGGCCTCGCCCCCCAGGCCCTGATTTAGCACCACCTTCACCACCTTGGGCACCGCCATGGGG
>JACQHA010000284.1 GCA_016199255.1 Deinococcus sp. | reverse complement strand
TGCTCAAGGCGCAGGCCAGGGCACAGCCAATAAATACTGAGCGCGGCGCGCGCAATGCCTGCCGGCGTAATAGCACCAGGGCCGTCCCGCTGGCGCCAAAGCCCAAGAGGGCCAGGCTGATCACCATGTACGCCAGGTAGCTCCACTGGGTGAAGGCGTAGATGCGGGTTAGCGCCACCTCAAAACTCAACAGCGCTGCCGCCACGGCGGCGACGCTCCAGGGCAAGAGGGGCGCTGGCCAGGTCACGGGCCGCGGACAAAGGGCACGAAGCGCACCGGGAGCAAGGTCCGGGTGGTAACCGTGCCGTCTGCCGCCTTCTCCACCAGCACCAGGTTCTGGGCGCCCAAGGGCGGCCCCACCGGGATCACCATCCGCCCCCCGGGCTTGAGCTGCTCAATCAGGGGCGGCGGGATCTGAGGCGCTGCGGCAGTGACAATGATCCCATCGAAGGGCGCTGCTTCAGGCCAGCCGAACCAGCCGTCGGCAATGCGCACCTGGATGTTCTGGTAGCCCAGCTGCTCCAGACGGAGGCGCGCCGACTCGCCCAGCTCGGGGATGATTTCAATGGTGTACACCTGGGCCACCAGCTCCGCCAGCACCGCTGCCTGGTAGCCGCTGCCGGTGCCGATTTCCAGCATCACCTGCTCCGGCTGTGGCTGGAGCAGTTCGGTCATGTACGCCACAACGTAGGGCTGGCTAATGGTCTGGCCGAAGCCAATCTCCAGGGGATAGTCGCCGTAGGCCAGGGCTGCCCGGTCAGGGGAGACGAACTGGTGGCGGGGCACGGTGCGCATGGCCTCCAGCACTCTAGCGTCTTGCACCCCCCGGGACACAATCTGGTTCTCCACCATGGCCTGCCGGGCCGTCTCGAAGGGATCTTGGGCTAGCGCTACGGCCAAAGCGAGAGTAATGAGCCCAGCTAAGTACCTGACAGTGGGAACAGGATGTACTGCCATAAACCCTCCAGGGGCCAGATAGGGACAGTGGTGCCAGAACACTGGCCCCCTAGTGATAGGTAGTCAACTCAATTCTAATGTGGCAGCTCTCTAGATGCGTAGGGACCACCCTCTAGTGTTACGCTGAGCCTCTGGGCGATTCTTTCGAAAAGTGATCAGCGGTCAGCAGTAAAATGGTGTTGCTTGAGAAGCTCTTGACGCTCCTAGTCCAGGCTGAGTGCCTGGACCAGTCTTGCCTCCTATAGGTCAAGGTTGCCCTAAGACGAAGACCCCATCGCTGCCGCCAGCGTAAAGCTGGTCCCTGGTAGTGTCGTGCCCTAGGGCATAAATCGCGCTGTTGCTTGGAAGGCCGGAGCTCAGGGCGGTCCAGGTGTCCCCGTTGTTAATTGATCTGAACACTCCTTGGCTGGTTCCGGCCAAGAGAGTATTCGGCACTCCAGGAACGAGGAGTAGTGAGTAGACTCGCAGATTGGTCAGGCCGGAGCTAGCGCTCTGCCAGTTCCGGCCGCGATCAGTGCTCTTATAGACACCGCCGCCGTAGGGGCCTAGTCCCCGCCAGGTCTGTGCTCCTGCCTGGCCCTGGATAGGCAAGAGACTAAGTGCGATGGCTACCAGCATCGCCAGGGCCCTACACCTAGGCCGTATGCCTTGCATGGTGCTTGCCACCTCCTGGTAGCCCTATTTTGAACCTGATTAGCCTTGGCTGGTAGGTTACCCAGCACGGCCAGTCCCCTTGTAGCTTACTTTCTCTGTCAACCGCTAGGGACTGTTGGGCCATGATGATGTCAGGCACATCCCAGCCCTTCTGATCCATGAGAGCAATGAAGGCGCGGCGGAAGAGTAGCGTGACCTCTACGCGCACCTCTTCTTCGTCCGGCGCGGCGAAGGTGTAGGTACTAGTGGCGCTAGCCAAGGCCGGGATGCGATTATCGCTCAACACGCGCGTTGGGTTCCAGTACGCGCCAGTGGGAGTAATTTCCGTCCATAACTCCTGCAGCACTTTGGCATAGGCCGTACCAGGCAGCTCAGCATAGTAACCCTCTCCAGGGTCACCTACACCACCCCACTCGGGCACAGTAGGGCCGTCTAGTTGCGCCAGCGGTTTCCCGTCAGCAGTGGTGGCTTGAACCAGCAGTATCAGCTGACGAAGGGGGGAGTCGGTTGGGACGTGGTGGCCGGTCTGGTCGTTAGTAATGCTTACCTCTACGATTACTGTGTCTCCTTCTCGCCGGGTGCTACTAGTCATAGTGACGGCATTTTGCAGCAGCGTCTCATCTGCTGCGCCGGGAAAGTTGTGGGTGGGAATAGTGCCTGGGTCGCGCTCCAGCCCGCCCCGGCCTGGCGCAAAGTTGGTGGTCACCCCGTCGGGCTGCATGTGACAGCTCTGGCAGGTCTTGCCCTGCGCTGGGTAGGGGCTGGCCTGCCATTCGGCGAACGACTGGTAGATAGGCACCCCCCAGAAATTGGCGTTGTGGCACGGGGCGCACAGTTGGCTTTGTTTCACCAGGGGCAAATAAGTATCTGGGCCAACGTCCACGTCATCGTAGGGCCCGAAGAACAGTTGCGGTTCGGGGCTGGGGCGCATCAGTGTAAGGGAAAGGATGCCCGGCATGTTCTCGTAAGGGCGGCCAGTGGCTGGATCCAATTTGACAGCAACGATCTTGTGGCAGAAGTCGCAGTGGGTGCCCTGGGCGTCCACACCGGCTACCTGGTTGGGGTCTATCCCGTAAGGTTGTTCAATGGCGGCGCTAGGCAGGTGGCAGGCGGCGCAGTTGCCGGCAGTGTTGGGGAAGTCCAATTTGTAGCCGGGACCGTAGTAGGGTTGATTCGGATCAGGGCGCAGGGGGAAGGAGCCGTAGTCCCGGTTGTAACCGTAGCGGGTGGGCGGACTCTGGTTCCCATTGACATCAGTGCCGTTGTACATCGTCAGGAAACGGGCATTTTGGGCGCCGAGGGCGTGGGTGCTGGCAGCCCACTGGTCGTAGATGGTCTGGCCATGACAGTCGCGGCAGCCCAGGGACAGCCGGGCCGCGAGGGGCAGGAAAGCCCGGTTAAACGAGACTAGCACTGCCAGGCTGAGGCCGGTCTGGGTGAACCACTCAGCAACGGCTGAGCGTGTCTCTGCTGCTGGAAGAACCCAGCTATAGTTAGTGTTGTCTGGGACAGCATAAGGCGCAAGCACGATGTCAACTGTCGATTTCCAGGGCGAGGCACCTGCTCCGGCCACGTAGTATCCCTCTTGCCAGGCGGTCACGGGTAGGCGAAAGGCCGGGGTGAAACCGCCTAGAGTGAAGCGGCCTGCGGCATCGGTGCGGGTGGCAATGTCCGTAGCCTTAACCCGCACAGTGGCTCCACTGAGGGGCTGGCCAGTAGCATCGCGGACAGTACCCGAGACCACCCGAACTTTCCAGAGCAGTGGGACGCCAATGCCACTGGCCAAGAGCACGAGGGCAATTGCGGCCAGGGAAAGGATAAACCGGTATTTAATTTGTCGGCGTCTCATGGTGCACTGTGAACTGCAGCTAGGCCAGCCGCCAGCTGAGCTGAAAGCGTTTCATTGCTGTCCTCCTAGGGTCTGCCTCTCGGTTCAGGGCGCGGTGTTTCGATGGGCATTGCGGGAGCAGGTGGCACGCCATTTAAATCTAATCGGAAGACGCCCTCGCCTTCAGTGCCTGCGTAGAGATGTAGCCCATCGCTGGAGATAGCCAGAGCATTGACCGCCCGCAGGCGCAAGCCGGTATTGATCGCCTGCCAGCTGGTGCCGCCATTGTCGGAGCGGTACACGCCGCTGTGCAGGTCAGCGGCATACATTACCTGGGGATTGGTCGGATCAAGGACAATAGCCGAGACACTGGCTTCTGGGTTCATACCGGCGGCTGCCGAGTACCAGTTGGCCCCGCCATCAGTGCTGCGGTACAGCCCCGCCTTCCGTAGTCCGGTGAAGATGGTGCTAGGGTTCGTAGGATGGACGGCGATAGAAAGCGCCTGGGGCCCTCCCCGGGGCAGCCCGTAGTTCATGGGAGTCCAGTTTAGCCCTCCTTCAATGCTCTTCAATACCCCGTAGTTGCTGGTAGCTGCGTAGACCCGCAGCGGGTCTTGAGGATCAACCGCCAGGCTGGTGACGTGGGCATCCTGGTAAGGGAAGGTGTTGGCCTCGCTCCAGGTAGTACCACCATTGCGCGACACGTAAGTCCCTCGAGCTGGTACCTGCGGGTCGAAGGTTCCAGCAGAGATGAAGCCGGCGGTGCCAGCGTACACAATGCTGGAGTCCGAGGGGGCGAAGGCAATGGCCCGCCAGCCCATTCTAGAGCCGGGGGAGGGGTTGGCGGTACGCCAGTTGACCCCTCTGAACCCCCCGTTGGAGCTCTCCAGGAGCTCACCGTTCCAGCTGCTGCTGGTGAACAAGTGCAGCGGGTCGGCGGGATCAACAGCCACCACTGTCCAGTCGAGCAAGTACACCGGGGGATAGGCCAGGCCGGCCCACGACTCGCCACCATTGCTGCTCACAAAGAGGCCGCTGCGGGCAGCGACAAACACCCGCCCGGCAGCAGTAGGGTCAACAGCAATAGAGCGCACCTGGGCGCCGGTGTAGTCCTGGCTGGCCACAGTCCAGTTCTGACCGCCGTCTTCGCTCAGGAAGTTCCCCCCGCCGTAGTTATTGGCAAAGATGCGGTTGGAATAACGCGGGTCCACCTGGAAGTCGATAGGGAAGCCGGCGCGCACCCCGGGTGCTCCCCAGCCGTATGGCCCGCCTGCTACTTGCTCCCAGATCTCCCCACCGTTGGTACTGCGGTAGATGGCGTGGGAGCTGCCGGCGTAAGCAATCTTGGGGTCGTCCAGTGCGAACTCCACTGATTCAATAATGTCCTCCTGCAGCGTCTGCCTCCAGGAAGCACCACCGTTAGTAGATAGGTACACCCCTCCCCCTTCGTAGTACTGGTTGTTGCCTGTCCCGGCCAGCAGGATGTCGGGGTTGGTAGGGTGCATGAATAGCGTGCCGACATATAAATTCCCCAGGCCCTCATTGATTTCGTCCCAGCTCTGCCCGCCGTTGCTGCTTTTAATGATCCCCACCCCGCCGGGGGTGCGGAGGCCGGGGTCAGAATTGGCGGCTTCCCGGTCGAAGATGCCGGTAGAAACGTAGACCACGTCAGGATTGCGGGGGTCAAGCCAGATATAGCGGGCCAGGTTGTTACCCCGCCAGACCGCCTGCCACAACTGGCCGCCATTGGTGGTCTTATAGACCACACCCTGAGTCATATCGAATTCCCGGCCAGTGCGGCGCTGCCCATACCAGGTCCAGCTGGAGACCTCACCAGCGGCGTAGACAATGTTCGAAGAACGGGGATCTACGGTGAACCCCCGGAAGGTGATGCCGTCCTGTTCGATAACGCCGTTATCCATCTTGACCCAGCTCTGGCCGCCATTGGTGGACTTGAAAATGCCCCGCTTGTACTGGGTGCCGGCCCAGACAATGTTAGGGCTATTGGGATCAACTGTCAGGGAAAAGACTGGAATGGCGTCACCAGAATCGCCGGTGCGAGTAGTGATGCCCTGGTTAGATGGAAGCCAGTTCTGCCCGCCATTGGTGCTCATGTGCACCCCCGACCAGGCATCGGTGACGTACATGATGCTGGGATTTTGCGGGTTCATGCGCACGTCGTAGCCCAGGCCGCCCAGCGGCCCCCCAGTGCGGGTCCAGGACCAGCCCCCTACTAACACGCCGACCACTAACGGCGCCGTACCATAGACAGCGATGTTGTCCACATAAGCTATCGAGTCCTCTTGGGTCTCAAAGGCAAAGGAGCCGTTTAGCAGGGGATCACGATCGGTATATTCCCATTCCAGCTGGCTATCCACCAGGAACTGGATGCGGCCGCTCTGCATCACCACCTCTACCTGGTGCCAGACGCCCGGGCTGTGATAGGTGGCCAGGCCAGCCAGTCCATTGAGGAACCTATCGGGCCAGTACTGCTTATTCAAGTCTGACCCGTTCTCCTGGAAGCCGATAAAGTAGCGCCCCAGGTCATTGAGGCCAAAGACCAGGTGGATACGCCCTTGTACCAGCTTGATCTGGAGCTGCAGCCGGAAGTCACTGGCACTAATGCGATCAGCCCCCAGACGGGCCCACTGGTGACCGTTCCCAGCTAACACCAGGTTGCGTCCGTCTGGGACTACCTGCCAGCCCGGCTCTAGCTGCCAGTTTAGAGCTTGGCCAGAGTTGAAGTCTTCCTGGTAAAGAATAGCTTCGCCCTGGGATAGGACAGATGACGGTACGCCAAACAGGGCCACGACCAGCAGGCACAGGAGATAGTGAGCGTGCTTGGGGAAAGGGCTGGTTATTGAGCTGAACATAAACTCCTCCGGGCTCAGGGGGTCCGGATGGCTGCAAGGCAGCAAAGGTGCTGCTGCCATCTTATACCAGTGTAGGGGCGACCGGCCGG
>JACQHA010000282.1 GCA_016199255.1 Deinococcus sp. | reverse complement strand
GTCCTGGATGCCGTAGGCGCCGGCTTTATCCATGGGCTCACCACTGGCGACATAGCGGGCGATTTCCTCCTCGGAAAGCCTCAGGAAGCGCACCTGGGTGGTCACTGTCTCAGTGTGCTCCCGGTAGTCACTGAGCACCGCCAGCCCAGTGAGCACCAGGTGTTCCCGCCCCGAGAGCCGCTGCAAATACTCCCGGGCCTGCTCTTCATCTTCGGGCTTCCCCAGCACCGCTTGGTCCACGACCACCACTGTGTCCGCCCCCACTACCAGGCCGCCCACTCTGGAGTGCACCTCCCTGGTCTTATGAAGCGCCAGCTGGCGCACCGCCTGCTCAAAGGGTGGCTGGAGCGGGCCCTCCTGAATCTGGCTGGGCTCGACCCGAAACGGCACCCCCAGCCAGGCCATGAGTTCCCGGCGGCGGGGGGAGGCAGAAGCCAGGATGACTGGTTCTTGATACATACCGCTCAGCGAGGAGCGGCGCTATGATACTAGGACCCGGGCTCGTGGCCCGGGGCGCGCCTGCATCCCAATCTCATTATGAGCGCCCGGCTGACAAGGCGGTCACATGCTTAGGGCTTTAGTGGCAGCTGGAACGCCTGGGGCAACAGCTCCCGCACCGTGGTCTCCTGGCAGTGGCCATGCGGGTCCACGAGTATCACCAGCGCTTCCAGGCCGAACTCAGCCAGGATCTGCCGGCAGGCGCCGCAGGGGGTGGCAAGAGGGTCAGCGGCAATGGCAATCAGGTCAATGCGCCGCTGCCCGGCAGCCACCATGGCTCCCACCGCCATCTGCTCGGCGCAGCAGGTCAGGCCAAAGGAGGCATTCTCCACGTTGCAGCCCACGAACACCTGGCCATTAGAGAGGATCGCCGCCCCCACCAGAAACCGGGAGTAGGGCGCATAGGCCCGCTGCCGCACCGCCAAGGCTTCACTGACCAGCCGGGGCTTCAAGTGGCTCCTGAGCGGGCACAAGCGGCACCGCGCTGAACTTGGTAATATCACGCTGGTTGCCGGCCACTACTGTGAATTTCCAGTCCTTGTACTGGAAGGACTCGCCTACCTGGGGAATCCGGCCGAACCGGTCAAAGGCAAAGCCGCGCAGCACCGTATGGTGCTCGGCTTCAAACTCGATGCCCAGCGCCTCCTCCAGATCTGCCAGGTCCACTCCGGCGTCTAGGAGGAAGGTGCCGTCGGCCGAGCGCTGGATGGGCTCCAGCGGCCGGTCATACTCATCCTGAATGTCCCCCACAATGGTCTCTAAGAGGTCCTCCATGGTTACCAGCCCGGCCACGGCGCCATGCTCGTCCACCACCACCGCCAGGCGCAGCCGGCGGCGCTGCAGGTCAGTCATCAGGTCCGCCACCCGCACGGTTTCCGGCACAAAGTACGCCGGCCGGGCCAACTGGCCGGCGGTAGGGGCGCCTTCTATCCGGCCCACATAAGGCAGCACATCACGCACATTGACAATACCCACCACGTCGTCTGGGGTGCCGCGGTACACCGGCAGCCGGGAGAAGCCACTCTCCTGGAAGGTACCCACCAGCTCTGGTAGCGAGGCCTCCTGGCTGACGCCTACCATCTTCACCCGGGGCACCATGACTCGCGAGACCCTGGTGTCCTCCAGCTCAATGATGCTGTCAATCATAGCTTTTTCTTTAGTCTCCCGCTCCCCGCCAGGGGAGGCGGCGCCTGCCAGGTCGTCAGGGATGAGGCGCACCCTGGCGTCCTGGCTCACAAGCCGCAGCACGAGAGCCGCCGCAGCCCTGAAGCCGGTGGCCGGAAGAGAGAGCAATCTGGCCGCAGCTCGCACTGGCCTGGCACTGGCCCAGCGCTCTGGCTGGCGCAGGGCTAAAGACCTGGGTGTGAGCTCGCCGCACACCAGCGTCAAAAAGGTCATAACCAGCAGGGCCACCACCGAGCCAGCGGTGAGGCCCAAGGCTCTCACGGCCAGGTAGTTGGCCAAAATAGCCCCGGCAATGTTCAGCAAGTTGTTTCCCAGCAGGAGGCTGGTGATGACCTGGGCTGGGTGCTGCTGGAACAAGAGCAGGCCTCCAGCCGGATCGCGCCCCAGCTCAATCAGGCGGCGGATGCGCAGCGGCCCCAGGGCAGTCAGGGCGGCCTCTGAGCCGCTGAAAAACGCCGCACCCAGCAACAAGAGGCCCAAAAGCACATAGGCTCCAGGGTTACTAAAAAAGGTGCCACCCAGGTGCTCTAGCCAGCTCCAGGCAGCGCTCAGCCACTGCCACATAGTATTCAGAGGGTCGGCCCCACCCTCCTGGTGCCATCCATAGCTCTCCACATTATACCCTTCCAGCCAGTCAGCTACGCCTGTCACCCACTTGCCAACGCCTGGTCACCGTTTGGACACCGGCCGTTGCTAGGCTGGGCCCGGTGCAGGTAGGGGCTAGGCACCGGGGGACTATGAGAGGCAAGAAAACCTACATCCTGAGCGAGGAAGAGCTGAATAGAATCCTGCGGTTCCTGAGTCGCGTTCTGTCTCAGGAGCAGATCTCCCGCCGGGCCGACAGCCGGGAGCCGGCGAGCCCTGAGAACGATAACGAGCCAGTCAACGGCCCCAACGCCCGAGCCTAGGCCAGGGCCTTTCCCCGTAAGAACTCAGTAATTCTGCTGTGATATCGGTCAGTATACAATACAAGTTTTGCCACACTACCAGCGTGATAGACTCGCTTGGCATCGGCTCAAGGTAGCATCGGTGCCAGGCATAGGAAAGGAGGTAGGCATGTCCACTAGACGCAAGCTCAATCGGGCCATCGCTCAAGCCCTGGTTGACCAGCGCTTTTGCCAGGCGCTGCTCAGCCAGCCAGGCCTGGTGCTGAAGGGGCTCGGCCTCAGCGAGCAGGAGCTGGGAACCCTGCACCTCTCGGCGCAGTCCCTAGACCAGCTCGCCGGGCAGCTCTCTGGCGCCGTGCACTGCACTGTGGCCTAAAGCTGAGCGGCCACAGATAAAACCTCCCTGGACTTCCCTGCTACGTCGCAGCAAAAGGACTACCATGAAGCGGATCCTGACAGCAGCTTATGTGCTCGTGCTCCTGGGTGCCCTAGCCTTCGGCGCTGGTGCCCCTACCGGCACTGGGAGCACCATCAGCACCGACAGCTCCACCATCTCCTCCCCCAATCTCCAGCCGAAGAAGTGAGAGGTGCCCATGCGGCGTCAGTTGAACTACGTCATTGGCCAGGCGCTGGTGAACCCCACGTTCGGGCAGAGCCTTTTAGCTAACCCCGTTGAGGCCACCCAGGGCCTGGGCCTGGACACCAGAGCGCTGCAGGCACTGAGCAACATCCGGGCAGACTCTCTGGACCAGTTCGCCGGCCAGTTGTCCCGCATGCTGAGCACGCTGTCCTAAGAGGCAGCGGGCGAGAAGCGGCGCCTTGATCCTGGTGGGAGCGCTGGCGGCAGCGGTTCTCCTAGGCCTGCTGCAGGGTGGCAGCCTGTTCCGGCTGGGGGAGCTGCGCTTCCGCCTCGGCCCGCTAGCCCTAGGTGCGCTGGCCATCCAGGTTCTGGTGATCGCCCGCAGCCGCGCCACCCGGCTCGATGCCGCGCTGCTGCTTATTTCTTTCGCCACCTTGCTGGTATTCGCTCTCGCTAACCTGCGCCTCAGCGGCTTGCCGCTTCTGGCCGCTGGTCTACTGCTGAATTTGGCTGCCATGGCAGCCAACGGGGGATTCATGCCGGTGACTCCCCAGGCGCTGGAGTACGCAGCAGACCTGGGTAGCCGCGTCCCGGGTTCAAAAGACATTGTCCTGGAGCGCCACCAGATCCGCCTGTATTACCTGACAGACATCCTGGTGCTGCGCCGCCTCCCCCTGCCCACTGCCTTTAGCGTCGGCGACGTGCTGATCGCTGCCGGGCTCCTAATCCTCGTGCCACGCGCCATGCGCCAGAGATCCTCAGCGCCGCAGTGATTTAGTTGCCCCCGCCACTAAGCTCTGGTATAGCTCCTGGGTCTCAGCATCAGGCTCAGTATCGAGCTCCTGCCGCAGCGTTGCTGCGCAGCGCTCAAAAATAGCTTTCACTGCTCCCAGGTCACCAGCCCGGGCAGAGCAGCGCATCGCCCCCCGGTAGAACGCCTCGCACAGCTGGTCCACGCTCATGGCCCGCTCGAATACTTCCGCTGCCTGGACGTAGCCCCCGCGCCGGGCGTAGTACTCCGCCACCGCCTCCAGGGCCCGCAGGTAGCGCTCGTTTAACTGCTCGCGGCGCTCCACCACCCACTCGGTGTACTGGGCCGGAAGGTAACGCCCCCGGTACAGGCCCAGCGCCCGCTTATAGCGCTCCAGGCCACCTGGGGCGGTGATGGGCCCGCCAGTGAGGGTCAAGAACTCAGCATCGTCGGCCCATACCTCCAGCTCAGGATGCAGCCGTACCTGTTCCCCCTGCACCAGCACCCCCTGGTCCCACCCCAGGGAGCGGCGCAAGCGGTATAGGGTCACTTTCAGCCGGCCCAGCGCCTTGCCCCTGGTTAGTTCTGGCCACAATTTGTCACACAGCTCTTCTTTGGGCAGCCCCTGGGGGTAGCAGAGGAGCAGCAAGCACAGCTCCCGGGCACTGGGCCGCACCCAGGCCACCGGCTGGCCATCCAGCTCCAAGCGCACCTCCCCTAGGGTGAAGGCCTGGAGCCTGTGGCGAACCGCCACCGCCCTTTCAGGGAGCAAAGCCGCTAAGTCCAACTGCTGCAGTTGCTCCAGCCGCTTGGCCAGGTCAGCGTAGAACTGGTCGTGACTGGCAAAGACCAGCAAGTCTGGCAGGCGCCGGGCATCAACCACCAGCGGCGGGTGGCACTGGTATTGCTGTACCAGACTGGCCACCATGTCCAGCTCCCGCCTGGCCTCTGGCGTATTGCCCTCAGCCAGCGCCAGTGCCGCCAGGTGCAGCCTGGCCCGGGCTTGCTCCCGGGGCACCGCACTGAACAGCTGCACCGCTTCCAGCAGCTCCCGCCTGGCGTCGGCAGGCTGGTCGGTCTCCAGGGCCAGAATCCCCAGGGCCAGCGCCGCCAGGCCCAACCTATACTTGGCCTTCTGCTGCTCAGCCAGGGCGTTGCCGCGCTGCAGCAGCTCCCGGGCGCGCTCCATATCGCCTTGAAGGCGGTAGGTGTCACCCAGCGCCACCAGGGCATACTGGCCCATAGTGGCGTACTCAATCTGCTCCGCCAGGGCCAGGCCTTCCTGGCAGGTACGTGCCGCCAGGTCCAGCGCTCCCACATCCTTGTAGACGTCGGCTATGGAGAGCAACACCTCCACCTCAGAGCGCCGGCTACCAGTAGAGCGGGCCTGCTCCAGCGCCCGCTCTAAGACACTGAGCGCCTGCCGATACTCGCCCCGCAAGTAGTGGACAACGCCTAAAGCATTCAGTGAGGAACCCAGCCCATACCGGGTGGTGATACGTCCCCACTGCTCCACCGCCTGACGGTAGCACTGTTGCGCCTGGTCTAACTCCCCAGCCAGCTCAAAGCTAAACCCCAAGTCGTGCAGGGTCCAGGCAATGACCGACTCATCACCCAAGCCCTGAGCCAGCTCCAGGCAGCGCTGCAGGTACGGCCGGGAGCGCTGCACATCGCCCCCGGTGAGCAGCGCCACCCCCAGTTCCCGGTAGACCCGGGCGGCTACTGGCTGCTTAGGAAGCTGTTCTACTAAGGGGAGCACCTCTTCCAGTTCTCGCAGCGCCTCAGCCGACCGGCCCAGGTCGCGCAGCACGGCAGAGTACAGATCCGCTAGTTGTAGGCGCTGTTCAGGTGTCACGCACAGCGCTTTAGCATGCTGCAACACCTGGACCGCTTGCTCCAGGCGCCGGGCCTCGAATAAAGACCTGGCCAGCAGGTAGTGCAGGTCGGGCCGTGCCTCCAGCTCCTCCCTGGGTAATGCTTCCAGCCACCCCAAGATCATTTCCCAGCGACCAGCGGCCTGGGCTTCGGCAGTGAGCCGGGTGATGAGGCGTAGGGCGGCAGCGTAGTCCCCAGCGGCCTGATAGTGGCTAATGGCCCGGCCGCCCTCGCCTCTGGCCTCGAGGAGCTGTCCTGCCCGGCGCTGCAGCTCCTGGTGCCGGCTGGCGTCAGTGCGCAGCCGCCCCAACAGGAACTCCCGGAAGAGCTGGTGGTAGCGGTAAGCTCCCTCGTCCCCGCCTAGCTTCTGCACCAATAGGTTGCGCCGCTCTAAGAGCTCGAACATCTCCAGGACGTCGGAGCGGTCCAAGAGCCAATTGCACAGCTCCGGGGTCATCCGGTCCAGCACCGCGCTGCCAGTGAGGAAGCGCTGCAGGTCCTCGGGCTGCCGCTCAAATACCTGCTGGGCCAGGTAGTCGGCTACCGCCACGGTGCCCCGGGCTTTCAGCGCCCCGGCCTGCCCCATCTGGGTAGAGAGCACAATGCCAGCGATCCAGCCTTCGTTGGCCTCGGCCAGCTCCTGGGCAGAGAAGCCCTCCAGGCCCTGCAGCTCCAGGAAGGCTTCCACCTCGGCGGTCTGGAACCGCAGCTCGTCGGTGCCCAAGCCAGCAGTCTGGCGCCGCGCTACCAAGGTGAGCAGGTCCAACTGGTCGGGCAAAGTGCGCGACACCAAGAGCAGGCAGAGGTTTTCCGGTGCCAGGCGCAGCAGGGCATCGACAAAGGCATTGACCGGCTCGCTTTCATCTACCTCGTGATAATCGTCCAGCACCAGAAAAAGAAAATCTGGCAGGGCTAATAGGGCATTGACCATGAGGGTGGCCAGCGCCAGGGGATCAGGCCGGCCCTCGGCCCGGAGCCGCTCTAGCACTGGCTCGCCAAAGTTCGGGAAGCGTTCCCGCACCGCCGCCACCCAGGTCTCTATAAAGAGCCGCAGGTCACGGTCGCTGCGGTCCAGCACATACCAGGCCACCGGCGAGTCCAGCTCCCGGGTGAAGTCGATGAGCAGCGTGGTCTTGCCAT
>JACQHA010000276.1 GCA_016199255.1 Deinococcus sp. | reverse complement strand
GCCATCTCCAGCCGGCGGCGGTTGGCGAAAGAAAGAGCATTCGCCGGCTGGTCAAACCGGTAGCCCATGAGCCGCTGGCCGAAGAATTTCATTTTCTCAATGGCTCTCTCTCGGGCCTGACGCTCCCAGGCGCGGTACCCTGGGGTGCGTAAAATGGCACCGGGCACATGCAGTAAGTTCAGCTTGTGGTGCTGGCTGGCCATAACATTGTCCAGCACGCTCAAGTTGGTGAAAAGGCGCAAGGTCTGGAAGGTACGGGCAATGCCCAAGCGCACAATGGCATCAGGTTTCAGGCCCCTGATGGAGCGGCCCTGGAACACAATATCCCCAGCGGGGGGGAGATACACCCCGGTGATCAAATTGAACACCGTGGTCTTGCCGGCGCCGTTGGGGCCAATCAGGCTCACGATCTCGCCAGGTTGGACATCAAATGAGAGATGATCCACGGCAGTCAGGCCCCCGAAGTTCTTGCACAGGTCGCGGACTTCCAGCAGCGCCGCCACTTAAGCCTCCTGCTTTGGCTCGGGAGCCTGCTCCGAGCGGCGCAGCCAGGCGTCTTGGGCGAGCTCCTCGCTGCGCAGGACCTGGGCGCGGCGGCCTAAGAAGAGTGCCTTGAACTGGCGGCTGGTGAACCACTCCCAGTGAAACTCGCTATACCCCATCAGGCCGCGGCGGTAGAAAATCATGGTGAGCACCAGGATCAGCGAGAGGATCACTTGCCGCAGTCCGAAGATCTGTACTGTCTGGCCAAAGATGACCTGCTGTCCTTCCAGGGAGCGCAGCAGCTCAGGGAGGAAGGTGATCACCAGCGCTCCCAGCACTGCGCCGGTAATGGAGCCCAGGCCACCGAAGCCGATGGCTACCAGGAACAGGAAGGTGAGCGAGAAGGTATAGGTGCCCGGGGTAATAGCCGCCAGCCAGGAGGCGTACAGCCCTCCAGCCACACCGGCAAAAAAGGCCGAGATCACAAGTGCCAGGATCTTGTGCCGGAACAGGTTGATGCCCATTGACTCCGCGGCAGTCTCATCTTCCCTGATGGCCTTCAGGGCCCGGCCAAATGAACTCTTGCAGAGCTGGGCAATGACAAAGATGGTAATGCCTGCCGTGCCCCAGGTCCACCACAGCCCTTTGGCCAGCGTGGGGATGCCGCTATAGCCCAGGGGACCATTGCTGATCCTGGATAGTGCCTCCAGGACAATGCGGATAATCTCGCCAAAGGCAAAGGTCACGATGGCTAGGTAATCTCCTCGGAGCCGGAAGGCTGGAGCGCCCACCAAAAACCCCACGGCTGCTGCCACTACTCCCCCCAGCGCCAGGCAGATGATGAACTGCAGATGCTGGTTGGTGGTGAGCCAGTTCAGGTTTACATCCAGTACCCAGGGCGACACCAGCCCCAGGCCAATGGGAGCCTGGATGACTCGGAGCTTGGCTACATGGGGCGTCATCAGGATGGTGACCACGTAGCCTCCCAGTAGCATGAACCCTGAGTGGCCAAGGGACAGGATGCCTAAAGTGCCGTTCACCAGATTGAGGCTCGCCGAGGCTACAATCCAGATGCCGGCCAGCGCTACCAGGCGGACGATGAACTGGCCGGTCTCCTGCTCTATATAGCGCAGAAGCAGCGCCAGCGCCACTACCGCGAGCAGGGTCAGGAGGAACTGAATAGAGCTGCGCATCACACTTTCTCAGCGGTGCCTTCACCGATGATGCCGTGCGGCCGGAACAGCAGGATCAGGATCAGAATGGCGAAGACCAGCACATCGCGGTAGGTAGTGAGGGTGAAGGCGTTGGATTGAAAGAGCGAGAGCAGTGCCACCAGCCACACCTCGGCCAGGCCCAGGAGATACCCCCCTAGCATGGCGCCAGGCAGGCTGCCGATGCCCCCGACCACTGCTGCGATGAACGCCTTAATGCCCGGGAAGATGCCCATTAGGGGTTGGATGTTGCGGAAGGTCATCCCCCACATTACCCCGCCGGCCGCGGCCAGGGCCGAGCCCACCACAAACGTGATGGCTACCACGAAGTTGACGTTGATGCCCATCATCCGTGCCACTTCCGTGTCCTGAGCTACGGCGCGCATGGCCTTGCCGATCCTGGTGCGCTGTACTAGCAAGGTGAGCAGGTAGAGCAAGGCCAGGGTGATGATCGGCACCAGTACCCCGGTCCAGCGGAGAAAGATCCGGTTTCCAGCCAGCTCGAACTGCAGGGGCTTTAAGAGGAGCGAAGGAGGAGCAAACGGCTTGGGCTGGGCTCCAAAGATCATCTGTCCCGCGTTCTGCAGCAGGAACGAGATGGCGATGGCGGTGATCAATACGGTGGTGCGGGGGGAGTCACGCAGCGGCCGGTACGCCAGCCGCTCCAAAAGCAGCCCGGCGCCGGCAGTGAGCACCATAGAGACCAGCATGGCCACCCACCAGGGGAGCCCGGTGAAGGTGAAGGTGTAGAAGGCAAAGAATGCCCCCAGCATGAAGATCTCACCATGGGCAAAGTTAATTAGCCTGAGGATGCCGTAGACCATGCTGTAGCCAATGGCCAGCAGGGCGTACAGGCTCCCCAGCGATAGACCATTGATGGTCTGTTGCAGGAATTGAGCCAGCGTCAAGGCCAGTCCTTAGAAGGGGGGAGCGGGAGCTCCCCCCTCACCTCGAATTAGCCGCCAGCGGTAGCCACCAGAGTGCCTAGACCGCCGCTAACCAGTTTCCCTTCCGCATCAAGGTCCATGCGGAACACGCCCAGCACTCGGTTGCGCGGCGTGCCATCGGTGTCCACAAAGGTGATGGAACCACTTGCGCCCGGGAAGTTTTCAGTGGCCAGCAGAGCGTCCCGGATCGCCACCCGCTGCTCTGCCAGGGACCTTTCATTGAACGCCGGCCCAATGTTCTCAATAGCTTGGATGACCACGTTGTAGGCGTCAAAGCCTAGGGTCTCAAAGGGGTCGGGGTTGTCGCCAAAGCGCGCCTGCCAGGCTTGCAGAAAGGCCTGCGCCTCAGGAGAGCCTACGTCAGCAGCTCCCACTGGGCTGGTGGCAAACACGTTGGCAGTGCCTTCAGCAGTGAGGATCGCGTCAGCGCCCGCCAGGTCCACAGTCTGCTGGCTGAGGATAGCATCACCGCCTGCGAACGGCCCAGTATACCCACCGTCCCTGGCCTGCCTGATAAAGGGGCCACTCTGGGGTGGGAAAGCACTGGAATAGACCACATCTGGGTTAAAAGCCTGCAGTGCCGCCACCTGTGCTGAGAAGTCTGTCTGGCCCTCGTTCACGTCCTGGATGTTCACTTCTCCACCGAGCTGGATGAAGCGGTTGGTGAAGAACTCAGTCAGACCAAAGGAGTAGGCATCACCAATTTGTCGCACCACCAGCACCCGGCGTCCGCCCAGCGTGTTGAAGACGAAGTCTGCTCCGGCACCTCCCTGCTGGGGGTCAATAAAGTCAACCCGGAAGCTGAAGCTGCCTCTGGGGTCTCCCTCGCCCACCAGGGTGGTCTGAGGGTTGGTGGAGGTGACCGAAATACTGACCACCCCAGCAGCCTGCGCCACCTCGGCAGCGGGAATAGCACCGCGGGAGCAGCACCAGCCCACCAGAGCCACCACTCCCTGGTCGATCAAGCGCTGGGTGACGTTGGACGACTCGGATGCAGAGGAGGCGGTGTCTACCGCGACGATTTCAACGGACCGTCCTAGCACTGTGGGCCGCAGCTCATTGGCAAACCGGACCGCATCTAGCTCTATAGTGCCGAATGCCGCCTGGTCCCCAGTCAGCTCAAACGGGGCGCCAATAAGAATCGGCCCACCCTGGGACAAGCTCACGCTGCCTAGTACCAGGCCTAGGGCAGCTACTGCCAGAATCAATCTGTTCATGGTTTCCTCCTTCAGAAAATGTCCTCGCCTGAACTATTCGGGCGGCAGGTCTGCCGTCCCGATGGCCAATTATACCGAAAGCCCGTTAACCGGTGCGCCTCCGGCGCGCCACCGATCTCCGTTAGCGGATGCACCTGCGGTGCGCCACCGATAATCTGATAGCGGGTGGTCCCGCTGAAGCAGCCAGCTGGGTGCAGGTTGATCAACGGAGGACAGGCGGCAACCTAGCTCGGCACTCGCCATCTGTTGATGACCCTCCACCTAAGCGGTTGCTCAACTGCTGCCTCCCATGATCAGGTTATCGGTGGCGCGCCGGAGGCGCATCCGTTAACGGCCTGTCGAGCTGCCTGATCGCCTTGCTGGCGAAGAAGCCCTCGATTTCTTCCTCAGTGTTGTAGAAATGGGCCGATACCCGTACGGCGTCACCCCTGGCGTCGACGACGATTTTCTCTTCTAGTAGCTGGCTGGTCAGGGCCTGGGAATCTGGCACCCTGAGGCGCACCGTAGAGCCCCGGATCTCGGGGTTGCGGGGAGAGCGGACCTCCAGCCCAGCCTGGTCTGCCAGGTCGATGAGCAGCGAGGTGAGGTACTTGGCGCGCTCCCGGATGGCCGGGACGCCTATTTCCCGGATGATCTCCAGCCCGGGCTCGGCAATGTAGAAGCTGACGGCCGAGGGCGTGCCTCCCTGGTACTGGCGGGCGTCGCTGGCCAGGGTCAGGTTCTCCACGTCAAAGGCAAATGGATCCCGGTGCGCGAACCATCCCAACGAGGTGGGGTGAAGCTGGGAGTGCCAGCGCTCGTGAACGTAGAGAAAGGCCAGTCCAGAGCCGCCGCAAAGCCACTTGAGCATGCCGCCTACTAAGAAGTCTACATCGAGTGCCTTTACATCAGTGGGCACTACTCCCACACCGTGGTAGCTGTCCAGCAATACTAGCGCGCCCTGGCGGTGCGCCGCCTGGGTGATGGCCGCCACGTCAAGGATGTAGGCCGAACTGTAGATCACATGGGAAATAGGCAGGATCAGGGTGCGTTCGTCGATGGCTTTGATCACCAGCTCTGGCGGCACGGTGATGCCGTCCGGGCTGTGCACCAGGTGTACCTGTGCCCCCCGGTGCCGCTGGCTCAGCCACTGGTAGGCGGTAGTGGGGAAGTTCAGGTCGCTATAGACCACTTTGGGGCGCTGAGTGAAGTCCAGGCAGCTCACCATGGAGTACATGGCGGCAGAGGCATTGGGGTGCAGGGCAATCTCGTGGGGCTTGGCACCAATCAGCTCGGCCACCAGGGCTTTGAGACGCTCACCCTGGGCCAGCCACTGAGGCCAGGCGGCGGCGCCCAGGTCCATCCATAGGTCGAAATACTGCGCCGCCCTTTCCCGGGCCCGCTGCGGCAACATGCCCAGGGAACAGCTATTTAGGTAAGTGCGGCCCTCTAAGGAGGGGAAGAGGGAGCGGTAGTAGCTGACGTCAATAGCCACGGTGGTCTCCTATTGGAGCCTGGCCAGCGCGCAGGGCGGCAAAGAATCTGGCCTGGGCAGCTTCCCGGCGCTCTGGATCGAGAATATCTGCACCCCAGATGCCTGCCAGGCGCTGGCGCTCCCGCTGGTAGAGGTCACGGATCATGGTGTCATCACCGGCCAGCAGTTG
>JACQHA010000288.1 GCA_016199255.1 Deinococcus sp. | reverse complement strand
GCCCGGGCTGGAGGTGGAGGCCACTATTAGCGACGCCGCCGCTGGCGATCCGGCCCATCCCCAGGTGCAGGTGTCCGGCCCCAGCGAAGTCATCAGGCAGATGCGCTACGTGGTGGCCGACGTGGACCTGTCGGCACTACAGAGTAGCGGCCTGATCAGCGCCCGGCTGCTGCCTGATCCGGTAGTGCGCGCCAGTTCCGAAGTGCACATTGACCCCACGGAACTCACCGTGAGCGTGTCGCTCCAGAAAACCAAGCTGCTCCCGGTGGAGGTGCGCTGGAGCGACTACCAGCCCTTGGTGCTGCAAAACGCCGACACCCAGGCAGCAGTGGTCTTTAAGGGCCCGCCAGAGACCATTGACCGGCTGGCTAATCAGCGGCTCACCGCCACCCTGTCCCTCTCTGGCCAGGGCCCCGGCAATGTGAGCCGGGTGCTGCGCCTGGACGATTTAGCGCTGCCCCAAGCGCTGCGGGAAGGGCTGCAGCTTTTGGACCCCTTGCCGGTGCGCGTCTTGCTGGCTGCGCTGCAGAGTAAATCGCTGCCGGTCACCATCGCCACCATTGGGCAGCCGGCGCAAGGCCAGGTGCGCCTGGACTTTGCCCAGGATCTGGTGACAGTGAGCGGGCCAGCCACCCTGGTCGGCCGGGTCACCCAGGTCACCGGCACAGTGAGCATGGTCAACAGCACCCAGAGCTTCAACGCCACAGTGCTGCTGGAGGCGCGCGATGACCAGCAGCAGCTGGTGGAGGGAGTCACGCTCAGCGTGCCTTCCCGCCAGGTGCGCATAGAACTGCTGGTGGAGCGCACCTTGACGCCAGCGCTCTTACTAGGGGGCCTGGCGCCTAATCTCGTACTACTCAATCCCCAGACCGGCCTGCCCCTGCCTGCCTCTCCAGGCACCGCCCCGGTGCGGGTGCGGGGACCCCTGGCCCTATTGGACCAGGCCAGCAGCACTGCCCTGGTGGACCTGTCCCAGGCCCAGCCCCGCCCGGCTCCCCAGAGCTTTGCAGTGGCGGTGACCCTCTCGTCCAGGTTAGAGCTAGTGGAAACCCCGCCGCCCCTAGTGGTGATCGTGGAGCGGCTGGTGCAAAAGGAATTGCCAGTGGCACCGGTGCTGCTCGTAGACGGCATAGTGCCGGTATTCTTGGAGAACGTGCAGGCCGCGCAGCAGACCGTGGCGGTCTCTGGCCCGCAGCGCAGCGTGGACCAGGTCAGCCGGGTATTAGCGCCAGTAGCTACCCTGGGCCAAACGGTGACCAGCGTGCTGCTGCCAGTGCGCGCCGACTATACCCAGGTGGCGGGCGTCAGTGTCAACCCTGCCCAGCTCGAGGTGGACACCGCCGAGGGGCGGGCCTGGAAACAAGTCACCCTGCGGGTGCGGCCCATTGTGCGCAGCCGCCGGGGCGAGGCGGAGACTGCTAACGAGCAGGCCAACCCCAGCACTATCACCGCCTATGTGCCCATTGACTTCACCGGCGAGGAGATCATTCTCACCCTGCCCCTGGACGCCCTGGCCGAGTTCCAGCGCATTTACGGCCCCCAGGCCCCGCTCACTGAGCTGGCCGCCCAGGGCCTGCGCATTGAGGTGCCCAACGTGCTCCTGGATAACCAGAGCGCCAACATTGTGCTGCCCGCCGGGCAGGACCGAGTCACGGTGTCGTTTGATATTGCCCCAGGCGCCAACCGCAGCGAGCGCCAGAGCGGCATCACCAACCGGGGGCGGGAGCAGCCCAGAAGCGGAGACGGTGTACAATCGGGGACGGAGACACCGGGCGGGACCAGGCGTCCCCGGAACCGGTGAGCCTATGAGTGAGTCGGCGCCGATCAGTGAAACTGAGACGCTGCCCAGCGCTGCCCAGAAGGTAAGAACTTACGGCGACCCGGTGCTGCGCAAGCCTGTCCGTCAGGTGACTGACCCCAGCAGCCTGCAGGCGCTGGTAGCAGAAATGTGGGAAGTGATGTACGCCGCCAATGGCGTGGGGCTGGCCGCGCCCCAGATTGGGGTCTCCCAGCAGGTGGCGGTGCTTTTGAAGCTGAGCGACAACGAGCAGGAACCGCCCCAAGAGCTGGTGCTGGTGAACCCCCGCCTCTTAGAGGCTTCTTCTGAGACCGAGCTGATGGAGGAAGGCTGCCTGAGTTTCCCGGGCATCTACCTGACCGTAGCCCGGCCCCGGCGGGTTGTGGTGGAGTTTTGGGACTTAGACGGCAACCACCAGCAGGTGGAAGCCGAGGGGTTCTTTGCCCGGGAGTTCCTGCACGAGATCGACCACCTGGGTGGCCGGCTGATTATTGACCGGGCGGAGCGCGCTGCGCTGGAGGAAAAGCGCCCGGAAATCGAGGTGCTGCGCCGCGAAACCAGGCAGCGCTTAAAAGCGCAGGGCCAGGCGAAGCCCAAGAGTGCCAAAGTGCAGAGGAGGCAGGCGCCCTAGCCCCCATGCCCTCCTTGCGCGTCATCTTCTTAGGGACGCCCCAGTTTGCCCTGCCCAGCTTAGAAGCGGTGCACCGCCGCTTTGGCATCCAGCTAGTGGTGAGCCAGCCGGACCGGCCCGGAGGCCGGGGGCAAAAGCTCACGCCACCGCCGGTGGCGGTGCGGGCCCGGGAGCTGGGAATCGCCCTCTACCAGCCAGAGAAGCTGCGCGCTCCCCAGGCGGTGGCGCCTCTGGCTGAACTGCAACCAGATGTGATCTGCGTGGTGGCCTTTGGGCAGATCCTGAAGCCTGTAGTTCTAGACTTGCCCCGGCTGGGATGCATCAATGTCCATGCCTCGCTCCTCCCCAAGTACCGCGGTGCTGCTCCCATCCAGTGGGCGCTCATGGCCGGGGAGACTGTCACTGGTGCGACCACCATGCGCCTGGACCCGGGCATGGATACAGGCGATCTGCTGCTGAGCCGCCAGGTGGCCATTGGCCCGGACGAGACCGCCATGGAACTATCGGCGCGGCTGGCAGTGGTGGGCGCTGAAGTCTTGGTGGAAACATTAGAAGGACTCTTAGCTGGGCGCATGACTCCCACGCCCCAGGACCATAGCCAGGCCACCTACGCCCGGCTCTTGAAAAAGGAGGACGGGCTGGTGGACTGGTCTCTCTCGGCCCAGACGCTTTATAACCGCTTCCGCGGCCTGCAGCCCTGGCCCGGGCTCTATACCCTCTGGCAGGGAGGGCTTCTGAAGCTCAGTGCCGTCCAGCCGCTGGCAGACACCGCTCCGCCGGGGACCATTGCCCAGATGACCCGCAGCGGCCTGGCAGTGGGCACCGGCAGCGGCAGCTTGCTGATTAGCGCTGTGCAGCCCTCTAGCAAAGCGGTCATGAGCGCCGCCGACTTTGCTAGAGGGCGGCGCCTGGCACCAGGAGAACGGCTGGGGGCATAGGTTTATATACTGTATACATGAGCGGGCTGCCCAAGGTGTCCATTGTGGGACGGCCCAGCGTGGGCAAGTCTACCTTGTTCAACCGCCTGGTAGGGCGGCGGCAGGCCATTGTGGCCGACACCCCGGGCGTGACCCGCGATGTGGCCGAAGCGGTAGTGTCCGACGTGAAGGACTACCTGCTCAGGGACACCGGCGGCCTGGCGTCTGGCGACCAGTGGGAAACCCCCATCCACCGCCAGGTGGAAAGGGCCCTGGCCGATAGCGAACTGGTACTCTTTCTAGTGGATGGCCGGGTCTCCACCACCGCCGCCGACTATGAAGTGGCCGAGCTACTGCGCCGGGCCAGCAAGCCGGTGCTGCTTTTGGCCACCAAGATCGACGACCCCCGGCACGCTTACTATCTCGGGGAATTGTGGGGCCTGGGGTTCGGCGAGCCTATTCCTATCTCGGCGCTGCATGACCAGGGTATTGACGAGCTCAGGCAGAAAATCACTGGCCTGCTGCCTGAAGGCGAAGGCCTGGACCCGGCGCAGCCTATTAAGCTGGCTATTATGGGCCGGCCCAACGTGGGC
>JACQHA010000275.1 GCA_016199255.1 Deinococcus sp. | reverse complement strand
CCGGACCCTGGAGCAGGTGCAGCAGGTGGCGCGCGCCATTGAGTCCCAGGGGCGCCGGGCGCTAGCAGTGCAGGTGGACGTGGCTGTCAAAGCGGAGGTGCAGCGCTTGGCGCAGCAGGCGGAGCGGACCTTCGGCCGGGTGGACATCCTGGTGAATAACGCCGGGACTTTCAGCGTCTGTCCCAGTGAAGACCTGAGTGAAGAAGACTGGGACCGGGTACTCGACACCAACTTGAAGGGAGCGTTCCTGTGCAGCCAGGCCATTGGCCGGCTGATGATGGCCCAGCACTTTGGGCGGATCATCAACATTTCCTCTATTGCCGGGGTGACGGCGTTTCCCCTGCGGGCGGCGTACTGCTCCAGCAAAGCCGGCCTGATCCAGCTCACCAAGGTGCTGGCGGTGGAGTGGGGCAAGCATAACATCACCGTGAACGTCGTCTCGCCAGGGTTCGTGCGCACCGAGCTGTACGATCGGCAGGTGGCCGAAGGCGTGTTCAGCGATGAAGAGCTCCTGCGCCGGTCCCCAGTGGGGCGGGTGGCCGAGATCAAAGATGTGGTAGGTGCAGTATGCTACTTGGGGTCTGATGACGCAGCAGTGGTGTCCGGTGCGAACTTGTACGTGGACGGTGGCTGGCTGGCATATGGCTACATTTAGCTCCGGGGCGACCTATGGGGAGAAGGAGGTAATTGTGCAGCAGCGGATGTACCTCAGGTTAGGCATGTTGGTGGCAACGGTGGTCTGCCTGGCACTGGCAGGGACCTCAGCCCGCCAGGCTACCGCCATCACCTTCTGGTGGTGGGGAGAGGAGGAAGCCCCTGGCCTGGAGCGGTGGCTGAATGAGACGGTACAGCTCTTTGAGCAGGAGAACCCGCAGCTCCGTATTGAGCTGGTGCGGCAGACCACTGAGGGTCTTATCCCTGCCTCCCAGGCGGCGGCAGCCGCACAGACCGGCCCCGATCTGCAGTACTACTGGCCAGTGGCCTGGTTCTTAGAGCACATGTGGAACGGCTTTTTGGTGCCTCTCGATGACCTGATCCCCGAGGAGGTCGAGCACTATGCGCCGGTATTCCGGCAATATGCTTCCTGGCGCGGGAAGACCTACGGCGCTCCCCTCTACATGATCGGCAATCCCTGGATCTACAACAAAGCCCTGTTCGCCCAAGCCGGGCTGGACCCCGACCACCCGCCTGGCACCTGGGACGAGCTGCTGGCGGCGGGAGAAAAACTGCGCTCGGCGGGGATTATCCCCATTGCTGGCGGCATGAAGGACCAGTTCTTTGCCGACTTCCCCTGGCTGGTGGTGCAGCCTGAGACACTGGACAGCGTGAACCAGTTCTTCAACACCTTCTTGGGGCTGGACGGCAGCCAGTTCACTGACCCGCCCTATGTAGCGGTGTGGGAGCGGCTCCAGGAACTGATTGAGCGCGGCTTCTTCCCTGAGGACATTAACTCGCTGGACCTGTACGAGGGCTTCGACCTGTTCCGCCAGGAGAAAGCCGCCATGGCGTTCCCGGTGCAGCCCCTGTCGGTGCAGTGGGCGCGGGAGCTGGGTGCCGACAAGGTGGGGATCATGTTGACCCCCAGCTTTGCCGATGGCGCCCTGGGCGACACCATACAAACTGCAACCCAATACGTCGCGGTCCCTGTCTGGTCGCGCCACCCCCAGGAGGCGGCGCAGTTCATCAAGTTCATGCATCGCCCGGAGCGCATGCTCGCCCTGGACATCACCGCTGGGGCCTTGATGGGCGACGACCGCATGGACACCAGCCAGCTTTTCACCCCTATCGAGCGCGAGATGTTTGAACTCACCCTCACCAGATCGGCGATCAGCGTCTACTATGTGGCGCCGCCTAACATCACCGAGTGGACCTGGCCCAACTTTGGGGAGCTGATCAACGGCACCATCACCCCCCAGCAGGCGGCAGAGCGGGCAGCGCAGCTCAACGCCCAGTGGCGGCAGCTGAACCCTGACACGGTGGCCAACTTCATAGAGTGGATGCGGTCATTCCAGGCTGGGCCGTAGGCCCGGTCGCTTCAATGGATCGTCAGGTAGGGGCGCGATTTATCGCGCCCTGGTCTCTGGCTGGGCGCAATGAACTACGCCCCTACCCAAGACTGCACCTAAGTCAGCCAGGTTGGGCGGTATGAAGCGCCCTGGCAGGTGGCGGCAAGGGCTCATCGCCTACCTCTACCTGACGCCGGCGCTGCTGTGCCTGGCGGTGGTCTACCTCTACCCGGTATGGCAACTGTTCCGGCTCAGCACCAAGAAGGTGATCACCTATAGCCGCACCGTAGACGTGGGCCTGGCCAACTTCCGGTTTGTGCTGGGCGATGCCATCTTCGCCCGGGCAATCCTCAACAACCTGAAGCTGTTTCTGGCGGTGCCGGTGCTAGTCTTTCTCTCGCTGCTCCTGGCGGCACTGCTGCACGAGCGGATCCGGGGGTGGAGGGTGTATCGCGCTCTGGTCTTCCTGCCCTATGTCCTGCCTATCCCGGTAGTAGGTGTGGCGTTCAGCCACATGCTACGCCTCAATGGCGTGCTGAATACCACCCTGCGCCGGATGGGCCTGGAGGCGCTGGCGCTAGACTGGCTGGGCCACCCGGTTATGGCCATGGTGTCGCTGCTGGGGGTCATTGTCTGGAAGGAGCTGGGCTTCGGGGTCATTTTGTTTCTGGCCAGGCTGCTTGCAGTGCGCCAGGAGCTGTATGACGCTGCCCAGATTGACGGCGCCAGCTGGTGGCAGCGGGTCTGGCACATCTCAGTGCCCGAACTCCGGCCAGTAATTGGCTTTTATGCCATCCTGGAACTCATCACCATGCTCAGCTGGGTGTTCAGCTACGTGTTCACCATCACCGGCGGAGGCCCGGCGAACAGCACCACTGTCATCGAGTTCTACAT
>JACQHA010000274.1 GCA_016199255.1 Deinococcus sp. | reverse complement strand
GTCAGGGAAGTCGTTCCCGGCTGGTACAGGTGGGCACAGGCCAGCAGCAGGTCGCCGTAGCGCTGGTAGGTAGCGGCCTCAGCGGCGCTGGAGCGGGTGCGCTGGCAGTCGGCCAGCTTGGCATGGAGCAGTTTGATCTCCTGTTCCAGGCCCCGGCGCACTTGATGGCGCAGCTCCGCCAGCCGCGCTTGTTCCGCCACCTGGGCATAGTGCCGCTCTAGCGCCTCCAGAATGTCGTCCACTCCTGATTCAAGCGCCAGTTGCGGCTTGTGCGCTATGGCCTGCACCGCCTCAGCCAGCTGGCGGGCGCTCTCTGGCGTCAGCTCCTGGCCGGAGACCTGGGCCAGCCGGCAGGCAGCGCTGGCTAGAATGAGCCCAAAGCCGTCCAGCGCCTGCACAATGCTCCGCTCTGGCGGCAGGCCGGTGGCCAGTAGCTTTTGGGCGATGCGGTCCACATCCTGGGCGCGGGGATCAGCCTTGTCCTGGGCCGGTAACGGCGCATAGGGCGCGCCCAGCCGGGCGCTGCTGGTCTGGCGCAGCGCCCCCCGCACCACGCCCGCCTGGTCCAGCACCAGAGCGTTGGCCCGCTGTCCCACCAGCTCCAGCACCAGCTCCACTGGCGGGCTGGACACAAACCCCTGGCCAGCGTCGAAGCGTAAGATCAATACCCGGTCCAGCTGGGGCTGGGCAGTGGCGACCAAAGGCCCTCTGAGTCTGGCCTCCAGCATTTGCTGAAAAGGAGTCCGGGCCGGCCCTGGAGCGGTTCCCGGGCGCAGGTGGGGGGCTTTGGGGTCCAGGTCAATAATCAGGTCAGGGGCTCCGCTCAAGTGCAAGCAGATCACCCGGGGCCCAGGGAAGCTACACCAGGTGGGCCCACTGGGCAAAAGGGGGTCCAGTTGGGCCCTCAGGGCGGCAATCAGCAGACCTTCCATAAGCTGAGCTGGCCCGGCGCCTGCTCAGAGCTTGACGAATTCCTCGGTGGAGAGGACGAACACCACGGCCCCACCCACCGGCACCTCAATGGGATGCGGCACGTAGCCCTCCAGGTGCTCGGTGGCCGGCAGCCCGGGGGTGATTACCCGCTCCCGGGTGTGGCAGCGCTGGCTGATGATCTCCTTCACCTTGGGGATCAGCGTCTGGTCGATGCCAATCAGCAGCGTGGTGTTTCCCTCAGAGAGGAAGCCTCCAGTGGAGGCCAGCTTGGTGGCAATGATCTTCTGTTCCGCCAGGGCATTGAGCAGCCCAGGCGCGTCCTGGTCTTGTACCACCACGACAAGCAGCTTCACCAGCGTACCTCCCGCCTTAGCTTCCTGCCAGTCCGTATCGAATAAACATTATACGACAACTCTAAGTTCCGGCGGCTCGGCCTCTATCTTGCTTTCTTAGCACGAAGAACCGGTGGTAGGGGTTCTCAAACACCCGGTAGGTCTTTACCACCTGGAACCCAGCTGCCCGCATGTCCCCTAGCACCCGCCGCAGAGCATAACCGGCCTTGCTAATCTCCCAGTAGTGCTGGCCGTCATGTTCGTGCACTGGGGCCCGCAGCCGGGGCAGAGTGATCAACCTTTTGAAGTCCCCGCGCCTGGGGATCTGGATATCAATGCGATAGCTCAAACTCGAGTTTAGACAAAAACTGCACGACCCTGCACGTGAAATGAAGGTCTGACCGAAGCCTGCGGGTGATGACGGCGCCCACGTTAGCCGAGTGGTGCCCGTTTATGCACCACCGGATAGCGGGGACGAGGCGCCGGGCGGTAGCCCTGGGGTCGACCGAGGGGTTTTCCGCGCGGTTGGGGCGAGCGCACTGGGCTGCCCACCAACGCGAAAAGCCGCCCGATGTCCCGCTGGACCCGGGCGGGAGAGGGGCGGTGCCCTGCCGGGGTGGGCCGTTCCCAGGGGCGAGGGACGTCGCGGGCGGCGGGGAGCGCCAGGAGTAATTGCCAGTAGGCCAGCATGACCAACCCCTCGCACAGGGTACCTACCCTGCCCGATCATAGGCCTCCCGCACCTCTTCTGGCGCCAGCTTGGCGTAGATATCGGTGGTGAGGCTTGAGGCGTGGCCTACTTGTTGCTGAATAGCGTACAGACGCCCCCCTCTCATGATGCTATAGACAATGTGACTGTGCCGTAAGGTATGAGGGTGCACCCGGAAGAGGGGATGGCCGTTCTTGTCGGTGCCGTACTGCTTCTGAATCTTTGCTGCCTTGGCGTAGCGGTAGATAATCCGCCGCACCGTGAGGGTGC
>JACQHA010000287.1 GCA_016199255.1 Deinococcus sp. | reverse complement strand
GTTGAACCACTTCACAGTACCCTGTTCCACAAAACTCCTTGGGCCGGCAGGGCAGGAATTCTTGGTCACCCTGCTCACCCACCGCGTTAGGCTACTGGTTTTGGCGCTGAAACACAAGGCCCCAGTCCAATTTAAAACTCCACCGCTGCCCGCAGCACCCTATCTTCATAGCGGCTGGCCAGCTCAAACGCCGCCTTGGTGTCTTCCAGGGGGAAGCGGTGCGTGGCTAAGTACGACAGGTCCACCAGGCCCCGCTCTACAAGGGCCATGGCCCGCTCATACGTGTGCTTCATCCGGCGGGAGATTAGGAGGCTGACTCCCTTGCGGCGCATGAGGCTGGCTGGGAAGGATAAGGTGTCCTCATCAGGAATGCCCACCAGCACCACCTTGCCGCCCCGCCGCACCAGGTCAATGGCCTGCCAGGCGGCCTGGGTGTCGGTGGTGGCCTCTAGCACTAGGTCCACTCCCCGCCCTTTGGTATCGCGCAAGATGTAGTCCACGGCTTCTGATACCTTGACTGGCACGGCGCCCAGGCGCTCTGCTACCTCACAGCGGTAAGCCAGGGGATCAACGGCGTACACCACACTGGCGCCAGAGATACGTGCCAGTTGAATCAAAATCAGGCCAATCGGGCCGCAGCCCAGCACAGCTACAGTGTCGGCCAGCCGGAGCTTGGCCAGGCCCATGGCGTGCAGGCCAATGCCCAGCGGCTCCAAGAGGGCGCCGGTACAATAGTCCATGCTCTCTGGCAGGGGAAAAATGGTCTCTGAGGGGTAGGCCAAGTATTGGCGCAGTGCCCCGTCATAGGGGGGGCTACCGCAGAAGCGCACCGCCGGGCACAGATTCGGGTGTCCCTCCCGGCACCACTCGCATGATCCGCAGAACTGCGCTGGGTCCACTGCCACCCGCTGGCCAGGGTGTAGTCCCTTTACTTCGTCGCCGACGGCCACTATATCGGCCGTGAACTCGTGGCCCAGGATCAAAGGCTCCCGTATCGGGGTATCGCCCAGGGCGCCCAGCCGGTAGTAGTGCACGTCGCTGCCGCAGAGGGTCACCGCCCGCACCTGGAGCAGCACCTGGCGTGGCCCGAGCCTCGGCTCGGACAAGTCTTCCACTCGCAGGTCGCGGGCTCCGTACAGTCGAGCGGCGCGCATGTCTTAACAGTATCACTTGGCGGAGCCTGCTGAGCGGGGATCCAGGGCATCGCGCAGGCCGTCGCCCAGCAGGTTAAACCCCAGCACGGCAATGAAAATAGCGGCGCCAGGGCCAAACGCCAGCCACCACTCCCGGAAGATGTAGGACTGCCCCTCGATCACCATGCGCCCCCAGCTAGGTGTAGGGGGCTGGGCGCCCAGGCCCAGGAAGGAGAGAGTGGCCTCAGCCAGGATGGCGGTGCCGAACCCCAGGGTGGTGACGACAATAATGGGCGACATAATATTGGGGAGGATGTGCTTGAAGATAATGCGCAGGTTGCTGCCGCCTAGGGCCCTGGCAGCCTCTACGTAGGCCATTTCCCGGAGCTGCAGGAACTGCCCCCGCACAATCCGGGCAATGCCTCCCCAGCTGGCCACCCCCAGGGCGATATAGACATTGGTGAGGCCGCCACCAAAGGCTGCGGTAAAGGCGATGACAAACAGCAAGAAGGGGAAGGCGTAGATGACGCCCATGAGCCACAGCACGAAGTCCTCAATGTGGCCTCGGAAGTAGCCGGCCAAAGCGCCCAGGGTGACGCCAATAATGGCCGCCAGGACTTCGGCCAGGAACGCCACCTGCATGGAGATCCTGGCCCCATAGATCACCCGGGAAAGAATGTCCCGCCCGAAGGTATCGGTGCCCAGCCAGTGCTCACGCGATGGTGCCTGGCGGAAGTTCCTCAGATTCTGGACATTGGGGTCGTAGGGCGCAAGCCAGGGGGCGAAGAGGGCGGTGAAGACCAGGAGAATGACAACTGCTGCCCCGGCCATGGCCAGGCGGTTGCGCCGTACCCGCCGCCAGGCGTCCAGCCACAGGCTGGTGGGCTTCTCGGCTAGGCCGAAGACCTGGGCGTGGGTAGAAAGAGTTGCACTCTGCTGCTGGGCCATTAGTCGTACCTAATCCGCGGGTCAATAAAGGCGTAGAGAATGTCAATCACAGTAATCAGGACTATAAATAATAGGGCTGAGAGCAGCACAGTGCCATTGATGACGGTCACGTCTTGCTCAACCACTGCCCGCACTGCCCACTTGCCCAGCCCTGGCCAGG
>JACQHA010000283.1 GCA_016199255.1 Deinococcus sp. | reverse complement strand
GTGCTCATTATGGATGAGCCCACGGCGGCGCTCACTAAAAAAGATACTGACACCTTGTTCCAGATTGTGCGCCGCCTTAAGGCCAGAGGGGTGGGGGTGATCTACATCAGCCACCGGCTGGAGGAAGTGTTCCAGCTAGCCGACCGGGTGACGGTGCTGCGCGACAGCCACCTGGTACACACTGGCCTAGTGGCCGAAGTGGACCAGCAGGCGCTGATCAGGTACATGGTGGGGCGCACCTTAGACACTCTCTACCCCAAAGAGGCCGCGCCCATTGGCGACGTGCTGCTGGAGACCAAAAATCTCCGGCGCAGCGGCGTACTGCACGATATCAGCCTCACTGTGCGCCAGGGAGAAATTGTCTGCTTGGCCGGCCTGGTAGGATCGGGCCGCAGCGAGGTGGCCCAGGCCATTTTTGGCATTGATCCAATAGACGGTGGTCAGGTGATGCTCAAGGGCCGTCCGGTGCACATCACCGGCCCCCAGCTGGCTATAGCGCTCGGCCTGGCCTATGTTCCTGAAGACCGGCAACACCAGGCCCTGGTGCTGCCCATGGCGGTCAGCGAGAACATGACGCTCGCCGTGCTACGCTCTTTGTGCCGCTGGGGATTCATCCAACGGCCAGAGGAAGAGGCCCTGGCCTGGCGTTACGTGGACCAGCTCTCCATCCGCACCCCAGGAGTGCGTAACCCGGTTGGGTCGCTCTCTGGCGGCAACCAGCAAAAGGTGGTGCTGGCCAAGTGGCTGGCCAGTACGCCGCAGGTGCTGATCCTGGACGAGCCTACTCGGGGCGTGGACGTGGGTGCTAAAGCCGAGATCCACCGGCTCATGAGCGAGCTGGCCAAGCAGGGGCTGGGGATGCTGATGATCTCCAGCGAGCTGCCTGAGGTGCTGGGCATGGCCGACCGGGTGCTGGTCATGTACCGGGGCAGACTGGCGGGGGAGTTATCCCGCCCTGAGGCCACCCAGGAGCGGATCATTACACTGGCTACTGGAGCCACGGCCTAGGAGGAAGCGGTGCGCCTGAAGCTAGGACGAGAGCTGACCATTCTACTGCTGCTCATCGCCTTGGTCGCCTACATGGGCCTGACCCATCGCAACTACGTCCACCCGCGTACTGTGGGCAACATTCTCACCAACGCCGCCTATGTGTCGGTGGTAGCAGTGGGCATGACGCTGGTGATCATCTCAGGGCAAATCGATATCTCAGTGGGCTCGGTGCTGGCAGTGTGCGCGCTGGTGGCGGGGACCTTGGCCAAGAACGGTGTTCCCATGCTGCTGGTGGTGCTCTCTAGTCTTGTCATGGGAACCCTGCTGGGGGCATTGAACGGCACCCTGGTGGCCTACGCCCGCATCCCATCAATCATTGTCACGCTAGGGACGCTGACCATCTTGCGCGGGGCAGTGATCTGGTGGACCGGGGGCTTCTGGGTGCAGCCGCTGCCACCAGAGTGGAAGTTCCTGGGCACCACCAGGCTCCTGGGCCAGCCGCTGCCTATCTGGATCGCGCTAGCGGTACTCATCGCCGCCAGCTACCTGGTAGCCAATACCCCCTTTGGCCGGCAAATCTACGCTGTGGGTAGCAATGCCCGGGCGGCCAGGCTGGCGGGAATCAACGTACCCGCCACCCACTTTCGGGTGCTGACCCTGAATGGCTTTTTGGCCGGGCTGGCGGCCATGATCCACGTGACCCGGTTCAGCCAGGTGTTCACCAACGAGGGCCAGGATCTGGAGTTCCTGGTGATCACCGCCGTGGTGGTGGGGGGCACCAACATCTTCGGCGGCAGTGGCACCATATTAGGCTCAGTGCTGGGCGTGCTGTTCCTGGGCGCCACCTCCACCGCCCTGCCATTCTTGCGCATCGACCCTCTCTGGGATCAGGCGGTGCGCGGAGCGTTCATTCTCCTGTCAGTGGCCGCTGACATTGTGCGCACCGGCCAGTGGCGGCGGGTGATCGCCGGAGGTGCAACGTGAGAGCCCCAGAGGCGCGGCTGGCGCGGCGCAGCGCTGGCGCCAGGTGGGCGCTGCCTCTGCCCCAGCGGGAGATGGTGCTACTGGGCATCCTGGTGCTGTGCGTGTTCATCCTGGCCCGGCTGTCTGACAAGTTCTTCACTGTCGCCAACCTGCTCACTTCCACCCGCTATGCCGTCGAGGTGGGGCTCATTGGCATCCCCATGACCATGATCATCATCACCCGGGGCATTGACCTGTCGGTGGCCTCAAATTTAGCGCTGTCTGCCATGTTGCTGGGGCTGTCCTGGCGCAACCTGGGGCTCAGCATTTGGGCCGCGGCCCTGGTGGGCCTGGCAGTGGGGACGCTGGGAGGGCTCTTAAACGGGCTAGTGGTGGCTAAACTGCGGGTGCCGCCACTGGTGGTGACCCTGGCTACTTTGGCCGTGTACCGGGGAGTGGCCACTGGCCTGGGCAAAGGCCGGGGCGTGACTGGTTTTCCTGAAGAGTTTTCTTTCCTGGGCCACGGCACCATTGGCCCAGCACCAGTGCAGCTTCTCATCTGGGTGCTGGCTATTGTCCTGGCGGCCATAGTGCTAGCGCGTACCGCCTTCGGCCGGCAGCTCTACGCCATTGGCCACAACGAGCTGGCGGCCCGCTTCGCCGGGGTCAACGTGGACCGGCTGAAGGTGATCCTCTACACCCTCAGTGGCTTCCTGTGCGGGCTGGCAGCAGCGATTTATGTGGCCCGGGTGGAGACCGCCAAATCCAACGCCGCCACCGGCTACGAGCTACGGGTGATTACTGCTGTGGTGCTCGGCGGCACCAACATTAACGGCGGCGAGGGCAGCGTCCTGGGCACCACACTGGGGGTGCTGATTGTTACTGTATTGAATAACGGGCTGAACCTGGCGCGGGTGCCTGACCCGGCCCAGGACGTGTTAATCGGCTGTGTCCTGGTACTGGCGGTGCTGGCCTATCAGCGCCGCCGCAGCTAGAGAGGAGGTGAGAGACGGTAGCGAAATAGCTTGATTCTCTACAGCTCATAGCAAATACCAAGGAGGAAAATAGGTATGAAGTACTTGCATCGCATGGGATTTGTGGTAGTGGCCATGATGCTGCTGGCGCTCGGCGCC
>JACQHA010000044.1 GCA_016199255.1 Deinococcus sp. | reverse complement strand
CCTGCCTGGTACACGTCCACCACGAACTGCTCAGCCAGCTGGCCAGAGAGCACCTCATCTGCCGCCCGGATAATGGCCCCAGCCCGCGCCGAGTCAAGCTGCCCCAGTTCCTGGTTCACCTGGGCAGCGGCGCGCTTCAGGCGCGCATAGGCCCTGATGAAGGCGGGATGGGCCCGCAGGCCACTAATGGGGAAGTTCTCCACGGCGCGCGCTGTCTGCGCTCCATAGTAGGCGTCGGCCGGCACCGGCACCTCGCCCAAAGTGTCTCGCTCTACACGCCAGTTCGTCATGGTCATTCTCCTCAACGCAATGCGCTGAGGAGATTGTACCGTCCGGGGCGATTCTCGGGGCAAGGTATGCCGTGCTACCACGCGGGGTTTGCGGGGACTTGATGTTAGGGGCGGTACAACTTGATCAGATCGAGATAGCGTAGGGCATTCCGCTTGCCGTTGGCCTTGGTCGGCCCCACCACCTGCGCTGGCACCCCCATAGCCAGCATGCCAGCCGGGATCACCCGGCCAGGGGGCACCACGGCGCCAGCGGCGATAACGGCGCCGCGCTCTACCAGCACTTTGTTCAAGACGACAGCGTTAATGCCGATCAGCACTTCATCTTCTAGGATGCAGGCATGCACCACCGCGCCGTGGCCTACGGTGACGTACTCCCCCAAAATGGTGGGCTGATTGTCGTCCACGTGCAGCACAGCATTGTCCTGCACATTAGAAAAGCGGCCGATCTTAATGTAGCAGAGGTCGGCGCGCAGCACCGCACCGGGCCAGATGCTCACCTGCTCCCCGAGTTCCACGGCGCCAATCAGGTGCGCCCCGGGGGCAACAAAGGCACTAGGGTGAATCTTGGGCTGAGGGAGCACTAGCGGGACTGGGCGCGCAGCGCCCGGAGCAGGGTCAGGCGGTCGTTGGCATAGGTCAGCGCCTGGAGCGCTGCCCTGGCTGGAACAAAGCGCCCCTCCTGGAAAATCCCCTCGGGCTTCAGGCGCTGGGCCTCGGTACGCATCAGGAACCAGTGCACCGTCTTGCGCACGTTGGGACCGGCCCGGTACTCGGTAACCCCCAGGTACTGCAAGGCCGTGGCCGCCACCCCGGCCTCTTCTTGCACTTCCCGGCAGGCAGTTTGCACCAGGCGCTCGCCTGGTTCCACATGGCCTTTGGGGAACACCCACTCCCCAGTGCGCCGCCGCAGCATGAGCACCGTCCCATCTCGGAACACCACACCACCACAGGACACTTCGTGGGTCACTTCTTCTAGCTCAGAGCCGGGGTTATTGCTCACTATACCGCCCATAGTTGCTGTGCATTCTAGCACAAGCTCCGATGACAGGCGGCTAGCGAGCAGCTAGATGACCGCTGACAGCCGTTTAGTTGCTGTAGGGCGACTTGCGCCGCAGGGCCTTGCTCAGGAGCAGCACCAATAACGCCAAAAGAGCCAGTGGCGCCAGCTTCCCCACCAGGTGGATCACTACCCCCACCAGCCCAGCCAGGGCGCCGAAAATCGCGCCCAGTAGCCCCGCCACAGCGCCAAACAGCCCGGCCACGATGCCCACCACCACGCCGAAGATGCTGCCCAGCACGCCGAATATGGCGCCAAAGATGCCCAGAGCCACTCCCAGCACCGGCCCGATCCACAAGGGCAGGGTCACCAATATCAAGAGCCCTAAGAGCCAGGAAGCAGGTCTTGCCTTCATGCCGTACCGCTCCTTTCCCCGGCAGCAATACGTGGCAGGCGGGCCCGGGGTTCCTAGGGGGCCTGGTCTTGGGCAGGCGGGGGGGCGTAAAGTTGGAGATTATAGGTTGGCGGTGGGGGTGGAAGAGAAAGGCAGGGTTATGAACCTGAGTGGTACCTACGTGGTGAAAGCTGACCAGAAGATGGTGTGGCACACTTTGCTGGATCCAGATGCGCTTCAGCACTGCCTGCCTGGTTGCCAGGAGCTGGTGGTCCAGGGGCCTGACCAGTACCAGGCCACGCTGCACATTGGCATCGCGGCCATGAAGGGCACCTACACTGGCAAGGTCCAGATCACGGAGCGGCAGGAGTTGACCAGGTACAAGTTGCTGGTAGAGGGCACAGGCAGCGGCGGGCGAGTGCGGGGTGAGGGCCTTTTGGAGCTGGCGCCAGCAGGGCCAGAGGGCACCAAAATCTCCTACCGGGGCGATGCCCAGGTGTTTGGCCCCATTGCCGCCGTGGGACAGCGCTTGTTAAGCGGAGCTGCTAGACTCTTGATCGGACAATTCTTTAAGTGTCTGGAGCGGCAGTTGGGGGGGGGCTCTGGCGCCGAGAGCGAGGCCTGACCCGGCAGTAGTGCTGCGGGAATGATACCTGAAGGAGGGTGATGGTGAAGCTACAGGTGAAAGTCAATGGGCAGATATATGAGCACCAGGTAGAACCCCGGCTGCTCTTGGTGCACTACCTGCGGGATGTGCTGGGGCTCACCGGAACCCACATTGGCTGTGACACCACCAACTGCGGTGCCTGCACTATTCTCATGGATGGCCGTGCCGTGAAGTCCTGCACGGTGTTGGCGGTCCAGGCCGACGGCCGCGACGTGATGACCGTGGAGGGCCTGGCCAGGGATGGCCAGCTCCATCCAATCCAGGAAGGCTTCCATG
>JACQHA010000265.1 GCA_016199255.1 Deinococcus sp. | reverse complement strand
CCCCGGCCAGCGCGTACAGCAGGTTGGGGGCCCACACCGCTAGTATAGGCGGCAGCTGCAGCTGCAGCATGGGGGGAAGGCTCTCAGAACGCAGGAGCGCCGCCAGCGCCCCGGTAGCGCCGAGCTTCAAGGTGGTCTGGCGCAAAGCGTCGTGGAAGAACACGGCTACCAGCGCGCCTACTGTGCCCCAGGTGGAGTCGGCCCGGAAGGCCAGAAGAGCGACCGCCCCGCCAAACAGGGCGAAGATCACCGCCGCTGCGGGCCCCGCCACTTTCTGGTGCAACTGGGTCAGCTCCGCCACTGGCTGGCCCCCTTGGGCCAGGCTGAGCCGGATCAGGGCCAGCAGCTCCTGGATGGTGAGCTGGTCCGGGCCCCGGCTGATGTTAATAATGGCATTCTCGTCAGCCGGCAAAAGCACTTGGGCGGCTCTGGTGTAGCGCACGACCCGGCTGGTATCCAGGCCGTAAAAATCCACCCCCTCCAGAGCGAACCAGCGCTGGCCATCGCGCTCCAGAAAGTGGGCGCTTTCTGAGCGCAGGATCTCATCGGGAATGCCGTTGGGCACAGCGCGCAGTGCGGTGACATTATGGAGTTCTCCCTGGCCAATGCTGGCAATGTGGAAGATCCGCCGGTACGGGCCGTCAATAAAGCGATTAAACTGGTCCACGGGCACGTTGAGCCGGCTAATGAGCATTTGCTGCAAGGTCTTTTCCGCCTTGAAGTTCGCGTCGTTCACCACCAGCTCGCTGAGCACGTAGGTGAGCAAGGTGACCGCCCCACCCAGGAGCAAGAGCGGAACCATGAGGCGCAGCGGGCTGATCCCAGACAGGAACGAGATCTTGAGCTCGCTGTCGCCGGCCAACCGGGAAAGGCCACGCAAGATGCCCACCAATAGCGCCAGCGGCAGTGCCCGCACCAGGGCCTCGGGCAGCTTGAAAAAAAGGTAGCGCCAGAGCAAGCTTATAGGTGCGCCAGCGGCCTGGGGGTCGGCGGCCACCACAAAGAGGACTGAGCCAGCGAAGAGCACGGTGATGGCAATAATCGCCGCCAGGTACACGTAGAGCACCTCGCGGATCAAGTAGCTATCCAATAGCTTCATGACCTGAGCCTGGGCTGGTGCCCCTCCTCTCCCGTCTGAGCGCTAGAACCCGCCGTCCCGCTGCCTGGTTCCCGTCCCGTCGCGCCCTCTGAGTATAGCAGTGGACACTGCATGGGGCAGCAGCCATAATGAATCCACGGAGGTGCACCATGTTGAAGCGCAACTGTGTCCACTTCCACGAGATGGAGCGGCAGCTCACGCCAGGAGCCATATTAGGGCGAGAGCGGGCCAGCCGCTCCCGGGATCTCCTCCCCCGCTGCGCCTTGAACAAGCTGCGGCGCAACGACTGTCCGGCCCGCTGCGATGGCTTCCAGCCCCGCCTCGAGCCGGCCAAGTGAGTGGTGGCGTTGGCGCCAGAGGGGCCATTGGTGCTATAGTGCCGCCTCAAGGAAGGAGGGGGTTGCGTGGTAGGCATTGACAAGTGGTTTCGCCGCCGCCGGGCGGAGATTAGCGCTACCCCGGAGTTGCCGGAGCTGTGGGCGCGCTGCGCTGGCTGCGCAGCTCAGATCTATAAGAAAGAGCTGGGCCAGAACCTGGGGGTGTGCCCGGAATGCGGGCATCATCACCGGATCAGCGTCGAGGAGCGCATTACCTCCCTCACCGATCCCGATAGCTTTACCCTGGTTTCTGGCAGAGTGGGGCCAGTGGATACCCTGAACTTCGTGGACCTCAAACCCTACCCCGAACGCCTGAAGGAGTACCAGGAGAAATGCGGCCGCCCAGACGCCATAGTGGTCGGCACGGCGCAGATCTTGAGCCGCCGGGTGGTGCTGGGAGTGCTGGACTATGACTTCATGGGCGGATCCATGGGCTCGGTGGTCGGTGAAGAAGTCTGCCGGGCAGTGGACCAGGCACTAGCACACCGGCTGCCGTTCGTGATGGTGTGCGCCAGTGGTGGGGCGCGCATGCAAGAGGGGACGTTGTCGCTGATGCAGATGG
>JACQHA010000269.1 GCA_016199255.1 Deinococcus sp. | reverse complement strand
GAATCGTGGGGATGGTTCTGCAGCACTAGGCGCCAAGCCTCCTGCAAGAGCCCTGCTGGATAACGGTGCCCCAGTGCCCAGGCCAGGGCAGCCACGGGCTCCGCCCAGCGCTCTAGCGCGGTCTGCACCTGGTGGTTGGCCTGCTTCAGGTACATGCGGGTAGAGAGGACGCTGGGCAGCAGCATGGCGTACCTGCCACCGCGCAACTCCCCCCGGAAGCGTTTGAGCGCCGGGCGGTGCGCCTTGACCCGCTCGATGTAGGCGCGGTGAGAGCCGAACTCTACGTGCCGGTCTAGGCGCTGCTCCAGCTCCTGGACTATGCGGCGGAGCGCTGGCTGGGGGCGCAGGTGATCGGAGCCATTATTCAAGAGGAGCACTGGTGTCACCGCCAGGCGCGCCATCCGGGTGGCGACATTTCGCACCAGCCGCGCTGCCAGGTCGGGATCGAGGGGCAAGTTGGCGGCGTTGCCATAGCTGGTGAGCTGGTGGTGCGCCAGCACCGCTGAGCCGTCTGGTGCTTCCCACAGGAAAACATCCCCTAGCGCTTCGCCCTCATCGCCCATGCCTCGCATAAAGAGGGCACAGTCGATGCCAAAGCCCTGCAGAATCTGGGGGAGCTGGGCAATGTGCCCAAAGGGATCGGGCACGTAGCCAACATCCATGCCGCCGCCAAACTCCTGGGCCAGCCGCCGGCCTAAAAGGAGGTTCCGCACTATGGCCTCAGGGCTCACCAGGAACTCGTCGGGCATCACATACCAGGGCCCTACCAGGAGGCGGCCCTGGGCAATGCGCTGGGCCAGCTCCCCGCGCCGTTCGGGGCGCACTGCCAAGTAGTCTTCCAGCATGATGGTTTGGCCGTCTAGGGTAAAAGCGGGGTACTGGGGATCGGCGTTGAGCAGCTCCAGCAGCTGGTCAAAGAGATCCACCAGCTTGGCTCGGAACTGCTGGAAGGTCAAATACCACTCTCGGTCCCAGTGGGTGTGGGGGACGAGGATGAATTCCTTGAAGACTTGGGTTGGCGTAGTCTCCTGCTGGGCGATCATGCTGTCTCCACTTCTAGGCGCACGGTGACGATTCCCCACTGCCGGGCGGTGAGGGTGACCTGGTGTTTGTCCTCCACTGGGAGGCTTTGGATTGGTTCTTCAGCCAGATTCACCAGGGTGGCGGCGCGGAGCGGCCAGGCAGAGCGCAGGCGGCCGGTAACTGGTGCTGGGCTGCAGTTGTAGCAGCGCACGATCAGGTCCGGCCCATCTTCGGAGCGCTTCAGAGCACTCAACACCAGGGTCTCTGGCTGCAACGCCAGGAAGCTGTGGGTGGCTGGCAAACTAGCCGGGAGTGGTTCCTGGAGCTGGGCCTCCCCTCCCCGGGAGAGACTGGCAGACTGGAATTCCTCGGGGAGCAGGCCGCTGCGGCTGTCGCCTCGGACCAGCAGAGGGAGAGCCGCAAACTCCTGGGCCAGGCGCACCACCTGCGACCACTCCCCCTGGTGGAGAAGGATGGCAAAGTGGAAAATGTGCTCTCCCAGACACTGCGCTTCGGGAGCAGGCATGGTCCAGGGGCCAGCGTTGCCAGGGCGGGTCAGGAGATCCCCCCGGGAGAGGTAACCCACAGCACGCAACAGGGTGAGGGCGATCTCGTTCCCTTGTGCCGTGGGCACAATTTCGTACTCGGGCAGGCCCCGGTTCAGCACTGCCAGGCCGGCTTGGCCGTCGTTGACGTCTACAAAGTAGCGCTGGTGTTGCGTGGGTACCGGCGGCTGCGCCCAGCCACTCACCTCTGGGACGGTGATGGGACGCTCCAGTACGGCAAAGTGCCCGTCGGCGTACACCCGGTCGCCGGTGATGCTGGTTGGGAACCGTACCCGCAGCCGGTGATCCTTCACCCGGTTCTGGAATCTAGTGGTCACTTCTACCAGTGGGCTCCCAGCAGTGACTGTTACCAGGGAAGAGCAGGAACAGGGCACCTGTTCGGCGCTGCGCTGTTTCCGATCAGCTGACAGGCTGGCAGGCAGAGGCAGTTCCAGGCTCACTTCGTAGGTGATGCGCAGTGGTCCTGCCTCCACCTGCCGCACTCTTGCCCGATTGCCCTGGGAGGTAAGCGTCTGGGTGTGCACTGCCGGAGAGTAATCATACTCGTCTCCAGCGTCCTCGGTGTCCTCAAATGCCAGGAGCCCGCTGAAGGTTCGTCCAGTGCCTTTATGGGTCAGGCGCAGCGTGCCATTGGCAGCAATCTCCAGGCGGAGGTACTGGTTCTCTGCTCCATTGGGAAGCACCTTGAGGTCAGTCTGTGCCTGGGCTGGCTTGCCAGCAGTGAGATAGAGGGTCGTGTACCCGCAGGGCGGGATCTGAGCTGGGAACGCCACCCGCGCCACCCGGCGCGGTAGAGGTTTCAGGGGCTCCAGGGAGAACCGCTCTTCAACCCCCAAAACCTGGTGGGGCACCGGCTGCCCGGCCTCATCACGCAGCATGAAACTCTCGGCGCGGGGGTCTTTGGGGGCGAACTCCACCTCGCCTACGATTACTCCCGAGCGCCCCCAGGCCAGAGGGTGAAAGACCACCAGTGGTGTGCCCTGGCGGCCCTGGTGATCTAAGCGTTCAGTCAGCACTCGCCACTGCTCCCGGGTCACCAGCTGGCCAATTTGCGCCGCCTGGTCGAAGCGATACCAGTCCTCCCGGTGTACCTGATCGACACTGCACCCACAGATGTCGTCGTGGGGGTGATTTTTCAGGAGATGTCGCCAAGCTGTGGCCAAGAGGCCGCTGGGATACTCTGCGCCTAAAGTAGTGGCGAGGGCCGCTATGGGCTCAGCATAGCGCTCTAAGAGCGTCTGCACCTGCTCGTTGCGCTGCTTGATTCCCATTCTGGCTGAGTAGACCCCCTGGAGAATCACCGAGTAGCGGCCCCGGTTGAACTCGCCACGGTACACCGGCAGCTCCTTGGCCTCAGCCCGTACCCGGCGCACGTAGTCAGACAGCGTCCCATGCATGACCTCTACGTCGTCCAGTTTAGCGTTGGCCTGCTGCAGAAAAAGGGGTACCTCTGGTTGGGGGTCCGCGTGGTCGATGCCGTTCACCAGCAACAGGGCGCTGGTGCGGGCATAGGGCGTCAGTTTGTCTACAGCGCTCCTGATCTGGGCCAGTGCCAGGTCGGCGCTAGGTACAAAGGGCCGGGTTTCGCCCCAGAGCATGGGGTAGCCAAGGTTTGCGATGTTGTGGTAGCCATGGCGCAAGAAGCACGCCAGCACCCTGGTTCCATCTGGTGCCTCCCACCAGAACTCGTTCCCCAGCTCTTCTCCCTCATCCCCCACCCCCCGCCAGAACAGCGCTGAGTGCAGCCCGAAACCGGCCAGAATCTGGGGGAGCTGGGCAACGTGGCCGAAGGAATCGGGGTTATAACCCTCCTGGTTCACCCCGCCAAGCTTCCGGGCGATGCTGTGCCCCAGCAGGAAGTTCCTGATAATGGCTTCTGGGCTTACCAGGAATTCATCGGGCAGCACGTACCATGGGCCAATGAGTAGCCGCCCGGCTTTCACCAGCCGGCGCAGGTCTGGCTCCCGCTCTGGGCGTACTTCCAGGTAGTCTTCCAGCACCACCGTCTGCCCGTCAAGGGTGAAGCTGGTGAATACCGGGTTGCTGTCGAGCGTGTCAATGAGCCAGTCGATCATAGAAACTAGCCGTGCCCGGAATTCCTGGAAGGGCGCGTACCAGGCCCGGTCCCAGTGAGTGGTAGAGACGACTACTGCGTGATAGCGCTTGCTCATAGGTATCATCCTTTGACGGCCCCTGCCAGCAGGGCCCGCACAATGAACCGCTGCAGGGCTACGAAGATCACAATGGCCGGCAGCATGGTGAGAATGCTGGCGGCGGCCACAGTGTGCGTTGCTGTGCTCTGATAAGTGCCCTGGAAGTTGAAGATCCCTACTGCCACCGGTTGGAGCTTGTTCTTGCTAATCAAGATGAAGGGAATCACAAACTGAGACCAGCTGAGAATGACGTTGAGCACCACCGCCGACATGAGCCCCGGCACGGCAATGGGCATGGTGATCCGCCAGAGCACCTGGAGCCGGGAGCAGCCATCTACCTGCCCAGCGTCCTCAAGGCTGATGGGGATGCCATCGAAAAAGCCCTTGAGGAGCCAGGTGGTGAGAGGGGTGAGCGTGGCCAGGTAAACCATGATCACCCCAAAGTGGCTGTCCAGCAGGTCCAGGGCTGCGAAGTAGCGGTAAAGAGGGATCAGAATCACCAGCGGTGAGATCATCTGGAGTGCCAGGATGCCGATAAGCAGTGTTCCTTTAGCTCTGAAACGGAAGCGGGAGAAGGCGTAGGCCGCAGGAGTGCTGATGGCGAGCGTCCCCAGGCTGGCTAGCAGCGCGATCTTCAGGGAGTTCAGCAAGTACCTGGGAAACTGGGCGTTGCGCAGCACTGTGTGGTAATTGTCCAGGGTTAGCTGGTTTGGCAGGAGCCTGGGTGGATAGGCGTATACCTCGCGCACGGTCTTGAACGATAGAGACAGCACCCAGAGCACTGGTACGATGAAGAAGGCCAGAATCAGCAAGTACGCTAGGTAAGTCCATATGTCGCCCAGCAGGTCGCGCCGGCGCCGGGTCCAGACGATTCTGGTTGGCCGGGCTTGGGCCAGAGAGCGTCCCTGGGTGGTGGTGGTCACTCTGCCTCCTCACTGCGGAGCAGCTGGCTGTAGATGAGGGTCATTATCAGGCTGATGACCAGCATAATGCCGGCCAGAGCTGCTCCTTTCCCCAGGTCGAAACTGTTGAAGACCCGGCTGTAGGTGTGCAGGGCAATGACCTCGGTGGCTCGCCCCGGCCCGCCGCCGGTGAGGGGCAGGATCATGTCAAAGGTGTTCAGGGTATAGATGGTGATCAGGATGATGTTGATGAGGAGAATGGGCCTGAGTTGCGGGATGGTGATGTGGAAAAATGAGTTCAGGGGCGTAGCTCCGTCCACCTCTGCGGCCTCGTAAAGTTCGTGCGGGATGCGCTGCAGCCCGGCGTATTGCAGGATCATGCTGAAGGCTGTTCCCCGCCAGATGTTGGCCACTGTCACTGACACTAGTGCCCAGATGGGGTTGGAGAGGAAGGGGATCTTGGGCAGGCCAAGCCTGGTGAGCGCGTAGCTGGCGATGCCGTAGTTGGCTTCGTTCAGGAGCAGCTGCCAGGTCAGGCCGATGATGACTCCCGGCGTGATCCAAGCGGCTAGCACCACCGCCCGGGTGAAAACGCTGCCGGGCAGATTCCTGATCACGCCCCGGTGGACAGCCAGTGCTATCAGCAGGCCCAGCAGTAACTGGAGCAGGACGCTGCCGGCAGTAAAAATGAAGGTTATGCGCAGAACGTAATAAAAGTCGGGACTGCGCAACAGGCTCGCATAGGAGCTGAGGCTGTACGAGTAGGTCGGCCGGAAGAGTGAGGCATTGGTGAAACTGAAGCGCAGCACGTCCAGAGCAGGATAGAGGTAGAAAGCCCCAGTGACAGCCAGGAGTGGCACTAGCCAGAGCCAGGGGTGATCCCGCGGCCTTCGTGCCAGAGGTCGTTCTAGCGCAGCAGTCTTAGGCAGTGCCACTCGTCTGCTCATATCATCGAATTCTCACACAGGTGGGGCAGTACATGTAGCCTTCCCCTCGGCTGGTGATGTCCCTTGTCTGGGGGCCGCCTAGACCAGGCGGCCCCCAGACATTCTACAGAGTGTGACCGGTGGTTATGTTCCCTGCAAACTCTGGTACGCCTCTAGCACCCGGGCCCAGGCGTCGTCCAACGCCTGCTCTGGGCTCTTGGTGCCAGTGAGCACCTCGCCGATTGCCACCTGCATTTCGGTAGAGATGGTGGGGTAGATAGGGAAGCCGGGCCTGGCCTGGCCGCTGACCAGGAATTGCCGGAAGGTGTCCCAGATGGGATCCTCGGTATAGAAAGGCTCACTCTGGAACAGGCTCTGCCGGGTGGGAGGATTGCCGATCACTACAGCGCCTGGTCCATCGTAGACACTCCTGATAAAGTCTACAGCCAACGCCTTCTTCTGCGGGTCGTTGGTGAACACTGCCTGGGTCCACCCACCAGTGCCAGTGGACGCTAAGTCCTCCCTGAGCTGGGGGATAGGGGCAACTGCCCACTTAGCGAACTCCTCAGGCGTGAGCAGGTTCCGCAGGTTGAAGTACTGCCAGTGACCACCCTGGAACATGGCGACAGTGCCGGCCTGGGCGGCGGCCTCAAAATCACCATAGGTGGCAATGGAGGCTACCCGGGCTGGCGAGGCACCGGCCTGGACCGTCTGCTGTAGGAAGCGCAGCATGTTCAGCATGGCTTCCCGGTTGCTGCTCTCGTTAAAAATGGGCCGGCCAGTATCGTCCACCAGCTGGCCCCCTTGGGCCCAGAAGTGAGCTACGTTGTCAAAGAAAGTTCCCTCCCAGCGGCCGCCGTTGTAAAGGTAGCCATCAATGCCTGGATTCTCTCCGGCTACGCGCGCTGCGGTCTCAATCAGTTCGGCCTCGGTCCGAGGTGGCACAGGCACCAGATCAGTCCGGTAGTGGAGCACTCGCAGGTCAGTGCTCCACCATACAGCGACCACGTTGCCGGCGCTGTCAGTGACGCCTTGCCGCACAAAGGGGAAGAGGTCATTGAGGTAGGCTTCATCGAAGAACTCATTCAGGGGCGCGAGCACCCCAGCCAGCTTGAACAGCGGCAGGAAGAATGAGTCTACAGCGGAGAAATCAGGGGCTTGACCCACCCGTGCCTGTTCTAGCAGCCGAGTCTGAGTCTCGTTGATTCTCTCTCCGGGAATGACTTCCACATCAATCCGGACGTCCGGGTGGGCCCTGGCCCATTCCTCGTAGAGTGCCCGGAAGCCATCGGCACGCTGCTGGATGGTGGCCAGGTGAGAGTGAGGAGCAATGATCTGCCAGGTAAGGACAATCGGGGCATCGGTACGGCCAATACGATCAGCCGTGACTAACTCTTCTTGGGCCAGGCTGGTAGCTGGAGAATAGGCCAAGATGGCCAGTACTAGGGCTCCAAGAATGTAGCTGAGTGCTCTCATGGGTTTTCCTCCTTCTTAGGGTGATCTGCGTTTCTCGCGCGAGGAATCAGGTTGCGTTCCTGCTCTCACCCCCCTTCTCTTGGTGCGATGTAAGGCGGTGTTGTCTTGGCCCTGTCAGTTTACCACACAGCAAACATTTGGTATGGGTCTGCAGATTATAGTTGGACTATGCGTGCCCTGGTGCTCATCACCCCCCAGCCAGTGGCCCAGGCTCCGCTGAAGCTGGCTGATATGCCGGTCCCGGCGCCTGGTCTGGGGGAAGTGCTGGTGCAGGTGCGCACCTGTGGGGTGTGCCACACTGATCTGCACCTAGTAGAGGGCGAACTCCCCAGGGCGAAACGGCCGGTGGTGCCTGGCCACCAGGTGGTGGGGGTGGTGGCACAGGTAGGCCCAGGGGTCAGCCAATTCACGCCCGGGCAGCGGGTGGGGGTGGCCTGGTTGCACCGCGCCTGTGGCGCCTGTGACTTCTGCCGGCGTGGGGAAGAGAACCTCTGCCCTGGGGCGCGCTTCACTGGCTGCGACGTGGATGGCGGCTACGCTGAATACTTATTAGCCCAGGTCGATTTCACCTATGCCCTCCCTGGGGGGTTTAGCGACGCCCAGGCAGCGCCCCTGTTATGCGCCGGCATCATCGGCTACCGGTCGCTGCGCTTGAGCGAAGTCCGGCCAGGCGAGCGGCTGGGGCTCTTTGGCTTTGGTGCCTCGGCTCACCTGGCATCACAGGTAGCGCGCCACTGGGGCTGCCAGGTGCTGGTATTCACCCGCAGCACAGCGCACCGGGAGCTGGCGCGGCAGCTAGGCGCAGTCTGGGCCGGCGCTGCGGACGATAAACCCCCGGAGCCATTAGACCGGGCAATTGTCTTTGCCCCAGTGGGGTGGGTCGTGGTGGCGGCGCTTCGCCAGCTCCGCCCAGGTGGGACGCTGGCTATTAACGCCGTTCACCTGGACCGCATTCCGGAGTTTGACTACCAGTTGCTGTACGGGGAGCGCACCATGCGCAGTGTGGCCAACAGCACCCGGCGGGATGCGGTGGAGTTCCTGAAGCTGGCGGAGACGGTTCCCATCCGCACTCGGGTGGAGAGCTATCCGCTAGAGGAAGCCAATCGGGCATTGCTACGCCTGAAGGCTGGCGAGGTGCAGGGTGCGGCGGTGCTAGCGGTTGTGTGAAGGCTGCGGACTAAAGCCTGCGTTACACTTACACTTGGAGGTTGCTATGACCAGTATCACAGTCCCTCTCCCCGACCAGCGCTTGTTGGAATTGCAGAAGACAGCCGCGCGTCTCGGGGTAGCTCCTGAGGATTTGGTTCGTGCCAGCATAGAGGAGTTGCTCACCCGGCCTGATGAGGCATTCATGCAGGCAATGGAACTTGTGGTGAAGAAGAACGCTAAACTTTATAAACGGCTTGGGTAATGCGCTATCTCACTCTTGGTGAAGTGCTAGAGCTGTACCGTCGGCTAATGGAGCAGTCTGGTGGCTCAGTGGGTGTCCGTGGCTTGAGTGCCCTAGAGTCAGCCTTGGCCCAACCACGGATGACTTTCGGCGAGAGTGAGCTATACCCAGGAATCGTCGAGAAAGCTGCCGCCCTGGGCTTCTCTCTTATTAGGAATCATCCCTTTGTAGATGGCAACAAGCGAGCTGGCCATGCAGCAATGGAGGCCTTTCTCATCTTAAATGGCTACGAGATCGATGCGAACGTGGGGGAGCAGGAGGGAGTCATCCTGCAAGTTGCATCGGGCCAGATGGGGCGCGAAGAGTTTACAGACTGGCTTCGCCAGCACATAGTGCCGAAGAGGTCTGGCACCTAGGCTGCTTCTGGGCTGGGCTTAGTTGGTTCCAGTGGACACCGCTTCGGGTTGCTGGGTATTCCCAGTATGATAGACCTATGGTATCGCCCGGCCCGCTGCTGGCTTTCCTAGCTGGGATACTGTCCTTTCTCTCTCCCTGTGTGCTCCCCCTGGTGCCTTCTTATTTGTCGTACCTCTCTGGCCTGGAGCCAGAGCAGCTCCGCCAGGCTCCCACTAGCCGGGTGCGGCGCCAGGTGCTCTGGCATGCGTTAGCGTTCATTGCCGGGTTTTCCATGATTTTTGTGGTGCTGGGCGCTACTACCAGCCTGCTGGGGCGATTGTTCATTACCCACCGCAGCCTGGTGCAGAAAATCGGCGGCGCGCTGCTGGT
>JACQHA010000268.1 GCA_016199255.1 Deinococcus sp. | reverse complement strand
GGAGTGTGAGCACCTCCCATTGCGCCTCGCTCACTCCCTCGAACTTGCCAACCGCCATGGGCCGCACCTCCTGCCCTCAGAAGGTACCACCTCTGGCTCTTGCAGAAAAGATGTTAGTGGGATAGGTTCAAGAGACTGAAGAAGTAGAGATGCACCGACAAGTGGACACAGACCAATACGAGAGCCCGGCTACCGCTCGGGCGCCGGGCTCCTGAACTGAGGGTGTTCTGGCTACAACAGTTCGCAGTTCGTTTCTGTCTCGGCTACGCAGGCGTCGACGCCATCACCACCGTCGATGGTGTCAGTGCCATCATCGCCGAAGAGCTCATCGTTGTCCGCATCGCCATTGATGATGTCATCACCATTATTACCGTTGACAACGTCGGTGCCATCACCGGCATTAATGGTGTCGTTACCATCCCCGCCACAGATGTTATCGTTGCCATCCCCGCCATTGATGGTGTCATTCCCGCCCAGGCCGTGGATGGCATCGTGATCGGCTGTCCCATTGAGGACATCGTTGCCAGGAGTGCCCACAATCGTTGCCACCTCGTTGTTACATATCACAGCGGGCGGAGGACAGCCATTAAGAACGACGGCCAGGACGATACAGAGAGTGCTTGATACTAGATTTACTCGACGGATTCCTTGAAGCATAACCTCCTCCTTCTCCCCAAGAACACAGAACGGCAAGACCTATACCCAGCCCAACTCCTGGGGGCCTTGCCTCAGAACGCCTGCATGTGCCCAGCTGCAAGATAGCGATCTGACAATGCGCAGCGTGCAGCAAGTGAGTGTACCACATCCCCATAGGGTCTGTCGAGCGGATAGCCGTTAACACCCCGCGCTACAATGGCCCGTGTTTCCCAGCACTGTGACCCGCAGTGGCCCAGCATTCACTTGCCCGTTCACCCTCTCTTCACCCGGCGAAGTACTACTAGCACTCACTGCTGCTGTACCCGACACTAACTGGAGTGCCAAAGGCCGCGAGGCGGCGGCGGTCAGAATCTTTCTGGACGGCGCGTATCACCAGGACGTGGTGCTGTTCGCCGGCGCTGAGCCATTCACCTACCGGCGGGGGTTGGGGGAAGTGCCAGCGGGGACGCATCACCTGGAAATGGCATTTAGCGAGCCAGTAGCCTCCCCCAATAGCCAGCGCGCTGAGCTACTGGACTTAGAGGTAATGCCACTGGCTCTTGATGAGGAGCTGGCCCTGGTGTACCGGTACGCGCCGCTGCTGCATGGCCGGCGATTGAAGCACCCCTACGAGAACGGCCAGACTGATACGCCCTTGGTGGCATTCCACCGGAGGTGGCCCACTGAAAAGGGGCTGCGCATCGAGTACCAGATGATCTGGAGCCACGAAGATGCCGGCACCAGTGCTTCAGCACTTTTGGCCCGCTGGGGGCACGTGTCCGACATTGAATGGATCTTCCGGGTGACAGTGGGCCCCGATGGCGCCCTTCTAGAGCAGGAGTACCAAGGCCCTGAGCACGTCACCACCCCGTTCCGGGGCCGCTTTGAACTGGGCAAACACCCAGTGCTCCAAACCGCTACCATTAACAACAACGTCACCGACCGGATCACTTCGGCCCACCGGTTTCTCCTGCTGCCAGAGGCAGCGTGGCCTGCCGGCCGGGCCAGGGAGGCGGTAATGGCAGCTCATCCCTGGACCTACCGGATCAGCGCCTTGGAGGTGGCACGGCAGGTAGGTTTCCAGCGACCCGGCGATCCCTCTCAGCCGGCAGTGAGCGATCTGCGTAACTACTTGTGGCTAGAGCTAGACCGCAGCACTCTTTCAGGCTCTGCTGGGCTGCTGGGGCTAGAGGCCCAGGTGCAGCTGCGCTTCTCTCATTGGTATCGCTCCTCGTTTGGTAAACCTCTGCTGGCCAAGCGAGAGGATGGACCCTACAGCACAGCGGTGAAGCTCCCAGACGGGACCAGGCCAGAGGAGATTACTGCCATTGCGGCAGCACTAGCGCCGCCAGTGGTGGGAGGGAAACTGCTGGTGCGCGGCCCGCTGTCGGCATTTATGCTTGATGAGCAGTACCTGCCCAGCCGATCACTAGCCGTGACCTGCCGTGAGGTCATCCTGTCCCGGGGCAGCTCCCAAGCTACGTTGTGGCAGCAGGGGATTTAGTCGAACCTGGGCTGAAATGCTCGCGTAACATTAACTGTACAATAGGCCTGTACGCTCTGGCTCTAGAACTCCAAGTGGCGAGTTCACGCTCAAAGAGGAGGAAATATGCGCAAGACGAGTCTCCGTATCCTAGTCCTCATGTCAGGCATCGCCCTGCT
>JACQHA010000264.1 GCA_016199255.1 Deinococcus sp. | reverse complement strand
TGGAGCTGGCCCAGGCCTATCCCCAGGTGAAGATGGTAGTGACCCACTGCGCCCAGTTGGACATTAGCGGTCTGAGCATTGGGGATGCCATGATCTTAGCGCAGGAGACGGAACAGGTCTACTTTGAGACTTCTGGCGTCTATCGCCGCGACTTGATTGAGGGGCTGGTGAACGATGTTGGGGCGCACCGGCTGGTGTTCGGCAGCAACTTCCCCGACATGAACATCGAAATGGAGCTGGAGCGCATCTACGCCGCCGACCTGCCAGACGAGGCGAAGGCCCAGCTGCTAGGGGAGAACGCCAGGGGGATTTTCAAGTAGGGGTCCTCAAAGTGCTGCTGACTGCTGTGGTGCTCGCCGCAGATGTAGCCGCCTAAAATGCACGCGTACATTAATCGAAAGCACGCGTGCATTTGGTTGAGAGCATCTTGTAAAGTAGCTTCTGCCAGCTAGGCTTGCCACAGCTATCTATCCAGGTGAGGTCTTGGTCCGATGGCTTAGGGGAGTAGGGACTATGTCTCTGGTTCAGCTGCGGGCTGCTGCTGGTACACTATGCTCGGTGGCGTCTGGTAGCCCGAGCGGGAGGTCAGGATGGGGGCAGTTCACTACAAGGGGGGCGCAATCCGTTGCCAGGTGAGCAATCGGGAAGTGGCCTATATGCTGCAGTACGAGGAAGTCATCGCTGACCGAATCTCTGGCGCCTCGGGTAACAGCAGCCGCTCACATCCGACCATGCCCGGTGGCCCCTGGCTGCATGGCACTCCTCGGTGGGTCTTCCGCCGGATGTTTGTGCACGAGAGTGGCTGTGACTCAGACTGCTATAAATATGAGCCCCAGTGCCCGCTCCGCGACCGGTCGAAGCTGGAGGCTGCTGCCAGGGTAATGGATCCTGAAGAATAGCTGGCGTTGAGGCGGTGGCTGTCCCTCCGGACCGTAGTCGTTTAGGATTGGCGCAATTGAAGTCCCTGACAAGATAGCTACTTGGCTGATCCGGCAAGTAGGCCAGGTGTGGTATGAGAAGCGTGCCATAGCTGTCCAGGTAGAGAGAGCAGGGAACCTGACAAAGACCATGGGCCAAGCCGAGGAAGGCTCTTAGCCTGGCACTTCTCGCAGGGGCTGCTGGCTGGAGATGCTCCAGCAGCACCTAAGCTATCGCTGCCCCTGACGTGCTCTGCCTGCTGGCAAGGGGAGGGTTTCATCAGCCGTGTGCGGCGCGGATACCCCGGCCTTCAGGCCTGGGGAGGAGCGCCGCCCCCCTTTCAACCCTTGAGAGATGTGTGCTATCCTGGAATCGTGAAACTGACGGCGAGGGTGAAACTGCAACCCCTCCCGGAGCAACGCCGAGCGTTGCTTTCCACCCTGCGCCAGGTGAATGCGGCCTGTAATGCGGCCTCGGCGTGGGCCTGGCAGCACCGGACCTTCCGCCAGTTCGATATTCACCAAGGGATGTACTACCCCCTCAAGGCCCGCTTCGGCCTGGCTGCCCAGATGGTGGTGCGGGCCATTGCCAAAGTGACGGACGCCTACAAGTTGGACAGGACGGCCCGCCGGACGTTCACGCCCCTGGGGGCCATCGCCTATGACGAGCGCGTGCTGTCCTGGAAACTGGGCGGTTCGACCGTGAGTATTTGGACCGTGGCGGGGCGGCAGACGATTCCCTTCGTTTGTAGCGACTATCAGCGCCGGCTGCTGGCATCGCAGCAGGGCGAAACCGACCTGGCCTATGTTGGCGGCGAGTGCTACCTGTTCAGCGCCGTCAACGTTGAGGAGCCTGAGCCCATTGAGGTCGAGGGGATCTTGGGTGTTGATCTGGGGGTGGTGAACATTGCCACGGATTCTGATGGGGAAGCACATTCGGGAAGCCATCTCAACAACTTGCGCCGCCGGCACCGCCGATTGCGCCGAAAGTTGCAGCAAAAAGGCACACCCTCGGCGAGGCGACGGTTGAAGCAACGCTCGGGAAAGGAGGCGCGATTCGCCAAGAACGTGAATCACCACATCAGCAAGGTGCTGGTAGCCAAGGCCGAACGCACGAAACGAGCGATAGCCCTGGAGGATTTGCAGGGCATCCGTTCGCGGATCAGGGCTCGCCGGCCACAGCGGGCTACCTTGCACTCGTGGGCGTTTCACGACTTGAAGCAGAAGATGCTCTATAAGGCACGACGAGCTGGGGTGCCGGTGATGTTGGTCGATCCCAGAAACACCAGTCGCACCTGCCCGAGCTGTGGATCTATCGCCAGAGGGAACCGGCCGACCCAAACGACCTTTTGTTGTGTGTCCTGTGGCCTCGCTGGGCCAGCGGATACCATCGCGGCGGAGAATATCCGCCGGGCTGCCCTCAACCAGCCGAACGCGGGACCATCGTCTCTGCATCCTCTCTTACCTGCAAGCCCCCGGCTTCAGCCGTGGGGTAGTTGACGCAAGCTAAGAACCATAGGCCGCCAATTGCCTCCGGTACAACTGGGCGCCGCTGGTGGTGTCTGGTTGCCATGTGGCTCCTAATTACCCTGGTATCCAGCAGTGCCCAAGAGAGTGTCCTGACCGAGGCTTTTGAGGTTCCCACCTTGCCAGGTTGGGACCATTCCCCCAATGCCGGTGTGGTGGCTGGCACTTTGCGCATCGAGCCCGGGGGCTTCGTGGTGCGTGATGGCCAGTGGGGGGATCTGACGCTCACTATGCGGGTCCGGCGCTTGGGTGAGGCACATCTGCTGATTCACTACCGCGCCAGTACTGCCGGGAGCTATGTGCTGCGGCTGGGGCCTGGCTTTATGGAGTTGCACCGGGAAGCCCCGGGCGGTGCGGTGGCACTAGCATTTGTGCCGGTCTCGATCCCACCCCAGCAGTGGGTACAGCTTAGAGTGTCAGCAAGTCAGAGGCAGGTCGGTACTGGCGCTGGTCGTCCATCCTCGTGATCCCAACCTGGTCTATGCCGCGCTACATACTACCGGGGTTTTCAAGACGACTGACGGTGGAACGACCTGGACCTCTAGCGGTGCTGGCCTGCCTACGCTGCCGGTCATTGCCCTGGCTATTGATCTCTCTAACCCAGCAGTCCTTTTTGCCGGAATCGCCGGGAGCGGTGTGTACCGCAGCACCGATGGTGGCCTCACCTGGCAACAGTCCAGTGCCGGAATGGACCTGGAGTCAGTGATTGCTAGCATTGTGGTTGATCCGAGCAACAGCCAGGTAGTCTACGCCGCTAACCGGCTCAGCGGCGTTTACCTGTCCACCGACGGCGGCGCCACCTGGCGTGCCCTCAACGATGGGCTGGTGCACCGGACTGCCAACGTCCTCGCTATCTCGGCCGATGGCACGGTGCTCTACGCCGGGATTGAGGGGGATGGTGTGTACCGGTTGAGTACGCCAGCGGGAGCGCCGCCCTTGGGGGAGTCGTTTGACCCCTCGACGCTCCAGCTCTTCACAGCCGCTGTGCCCTACTTGGGCTTTGAGACCGGGCTGTATCCTGGCGCCTCCAACGAAATGCCACAAGCCCACCGCCGGGCTGGTGAGCAGGTTGCCGCCACTATCCGGCCGCTTAATACTACTGGCGAGCCAGATGATCAACAGGGGCGCATCCTGGCTCTGGCGATGGGGCATTCCAACACCTACCTGTATTTTGAAGCGCTTCAAGCGCACCTGAGCGACCAGGCGGCTGCACTGAACCCACGTTTTGAGCTGCTGAACGCCGCCGTAGGTGGGCAGCAACTGCCGCAGCTTGCAGCCTTGCAAGGGCCAGTGTGGGATAGCGCCCAGCAATTCACCAGCCAGCCCGGCTACTCGCCACTACAGGTGCAGGTGCTCTTCTTGCACACCACCTATCATGGCTGCTGCAACGACGAGGGAGTGCCGCCGGAGGAATTCCCCGCTGCCATGCAGGCCATGAAGTATTGGCAGCATCTCAGCCAGGACAATGTGGCCCAGCCCTGGCTGTTCCGGCTGGCAGGGTGAGACCAATTGAACCTCCCTGAGGATGGTAGGAGGCGAGGCAATGAAAAGCCATTTGAGATCCCGGCTCGCTGTTGGGGCGATGCTGATATTCTTTAGCTGGGTTCTAACCTCATCTGCTGTTCCTGCAGCCGATGCCATCAGCGGTGTAGTACGTGACGCCATCGGCCCGGTGGCCGGGGCCACAGTCCGGATACAGGCCACAAGCCAGGCAGTGACCACTGATGGCCAGGGGCGCTTTACTGTACATGGCCTGCCCCTGGACCAGCCGGTGATGCTCACTGCCTGGGCACCTGGCTACTACATTGCCGGCAGCGTACCATACCTGCCGGGCAGTGATGGTGTGGAACTGGTGCTCGTCCCCCATGCCAGTAGTGATAACCCAGCTTACCAGTGGCTGAGCGCCTTGGCCAGCGCTGGCGAGCAGGGCAACTGCCAGAACTGCCATGCCGATCCAGCGAGCCCTGACTCTATGCTCCCCTTTGACGAGTGGGTCAAGGACGCGCACGGGCTTTCTGCGCAGAATCCCCGCTTTCTCACCATGTATACCGGCACCGATCTGGCTGGCAACCAGAGTCCACCCACCCGCTACGGCTACAATCGCGATTACGGTTCCTTCCCCCTGCCCCCTGACCTGTCGCAGCCCTACTATGGTCCCGGTTACCGGCTGGATTTCCCTGCCACTGCCGGGAACTGCGCTGCCTGCCATGCCCCAGCCGGAGCTGTCGACGCGCCTTATGGCACCGACCCCACGCAGCTCAGCGGCGTAGCTACTGAGGGGGTGGCTTGCGACTTCTGCCATAAAGTCTGGGACGTGCGCCTTGACCCGGCTACTGGTACACCGTACGAGAACATGCCCGGCGTTCTCTCCTTTGAGTTCCGGCGCCCCCCTGAGGGCCATCAATTCTTCGCCGGCCCCTTCGACGACGTGGCACCTGGCGAGGACACCTATTCCCCCCTCCAGACCCGGAGCCAGTTCTGCGCTCCCTGCCACTTCGGGGTCTTCTGGGGTACGGTGATCTATAACTCCTTTGGGGAATGGCTGGCCAGCCCGTACAGTGATCCAGCCACTGGCCGGACCTGCCAGGACTGCCACATGCCAGCTAGAGGCGCGACCCATTTTGCCCGGCCAGAACGAGGCGGCCTGGAGCGTGACCCGGCAGGGATTTTCAGCCACCTAATGCCGGGCGCTGCCGACCAGGCCCTATTGCAGAACACTGCTGAGCTGCGCCTGGCGGCGGAATATCAAGGTGATCTAATCACCGTCACCGTCGCTGTTGCCAACACCCTGGCCGGGCACCACATCCCCACTGACTCACCCCTGCGCCAGATCTTCCTGAGCGTCGCTGCTACCGGCGCCCAGGGACAAGCGCTGGCACTCCAGGCTGGGCCAGTTTTGCCCCAGTGGGCCGGCGACCTGGCAGGGCTGCCGGGGGTGTACTTCGCCAAGCTCCTGCAGGAGCTCTGGACCGAGGTGCAGCCCACTGGCGCCTACTGGGTGCCGACGCGTATTGTGGAAGACACCCGGCTGCCGGCACTGGCCACCCATACCTCGGCCTATGTTTTTGCCGTGCCAGAGGGAAGGAACCGGGGTGAGATCACGGTGGAAGCCCGGCTCATCTTCCGGCGGGCTTATGACAGCTTGAGGCAGTGGAAAGGCTGGGTTGCGCCCGATATTCTCATGGAGAGTGCCATCATAAGAATACCGTAGCTCTCAAATATGGCTCTTCGCGTAAGTGAGTGGGTAAAAATATCCCCTTATGGGGTTAATGATCCCTTCTTAGAGTTCTGGCAACATACAGGTGAGTATCTTCAAGCGTAAATATTCCTCATCACGTAATCCGTAAGCCCTTCGCTGAAGAACTCGGATCTTGTTGTTGAGACCTTCAACAAAACCTAACGCCACCTTGTTTTCGGGTTTGCAGTAAGCGCTGATCCCCTCCCAGTGGCTCTCAATCATCTTGGCAAACGCCTCATAGGGCCCCAGCCTCTGCCACTTCAGCGATGCCTTCCAGTGCTCAAAAAACTTCCGTGCCCAACCCTCCTTCTCATACTCCCAGAGTTGACCAAACGACTCTTTGAGCAGATAAGCCGTATTCAGCCGCTTGTTCGCGCTCAGCAGCTTCCTCAGCGCCCTCCGCCCATCGAGGGTCAGGTTGGCCCGATTGGAAAGAAGCGTGTACTTCTGCCCCTT
>JACQHA010000259.1 GCA_016199255.1 Deinococcus sp. | reverse complement strand
TCACCTGATGGCAGATGCCGCGGCCGACCTCAAATACCTGTAGGTTATGCTGCCGGGCATAGCGGCGCAGCTCCGCCTGGCCCTCCGCCACCTGTACCGTAGGCGCCGGCGCCACGTGGTCAATGACGAAGGTAATGCGCTCTGGATGGGGGAACTTCGTAACACCTAGCTCCTTGGTCAAGGTCTTAATAACGCTCTGCGCCACTGAGTCCACAATCATCACCAGGGCGCAGTCCACTACCACCAGATCCCCAGCCCGCACCGCTTTCCCAGCGGCGTGCGAGAGGATCTTTTCTGCTAACGTCTGTCCCCTCATGCTGTGACCCAGCTGCGGAGCAGTTCATTGAGCTTCTCGTCGTCAATGTCTCCCTGGTCCGCCATCTCCTTGATTTTAGCAGTGATCTCTTTAAGCTGGACCTCGCCGAAGGTGAGCCCGAGCTCTTTCGCCCGGTGGGCAATGGCGTGGTGGCCAGTGAGCCGGTGCCCTACCTTCAAGTTTCTCGTCAGGCCGAAGTCGGAAGGATCAATGGCCTCGTAGGCGCCAGGATTCAGGTAGATGGCTTTAAGGTGCATGCCGGCCTTGTGGGTGAAGGCGGTTTCGCCGGTGATGTAGTTGTTAAAGGGAATCTCCACCCCCACCTTGTGCGCCACCATCTTGTCCAGCTCGTCTAATAGCTCCAGCCGGTAGCGGCTTTTTACCCCCTCAGGGTCGGCCAGGTACATGCGGGCGATGAAACCCCCTAAGGGGGTGATGCCGTTGCGCTCGCCAATGCCCAGGATCGAGGTGTCGACATGGGTGGCGCCAGCTTCCAGAGCAGTGAAGGAGTTGGCAATGGCACAGCCAGAGTCGTTGTGGCCGTGGAATTCAATGTCGCAATTCACCACGGCCCGCACTGAGGACACCATGGCAAACACCTGCCGGGGAGTGGCAATCCCCACTGTGTCCGCCAGTCCCACCCGGTTCACGCCAATGGCGTCCACTGCCTGGTACACCTCCAAAAGGTCACTCTCGGCGCTGCGGAAGGAGTCCTCGCTAGAGAAGCGCACCTCCAGCCCCTGGCCCTTGATGAACTGGATCACCTCCACAGCAGATGTGATGATCTGGCGAATGGACTTGCCGTGGCTGAACTGCCGCAAGATGCTGGAGGTGCCAAACAGGACATCGATGCCGTCGACGCCAGTATCCACTGCTTTTCTAGCATCGTCCATGTGGCACCTGGTGTGGGTCAGGATCTTGGCTTTGAGGGAAAGGGCGGCAATGGCCTGGCAGTCGGCGTAGCTCTGGGGCGAGGCAGCAGGGCTGGTGAGTTCAAGGTAATCAATGCCAAAAGCATCCAGGGCCTGGGCAATCTCGATCTTGTCATCTTGGGTGAAGTGAGCCCGGGCGAACTGTTCTCCCTCTCGTAGGGTGCTCTCAATGATGTACCATCTTTCCGACATCTACCCATCCCCCCTAGCTGCCGGAGCGCAGCTGGCGCTCCCGGCCTCTAATGGCCGGAAGTCTAGAGGATTTGCCCCAGAGGGTCAAGGGATTGGCCAACTGGCGGTGGCGAGCAGGAAGGTACTGCATGTTAGAATACCCGCTAGTGGCCGATACCGGTTCCAGGCCGGCGGAGAGGAGATGCCTTGAGCAAGCAATCAGGGAAACAAGGGGCCAGGCCCGTTAAAGGGCCAGGGCTGGCGCAGTTCATTATCTTCGGTGGCTTGGCAGTGGCGGCTATTGCGGCGTCCATCTTTATGCGCCCTGGCCAGCAGGGCCAGCAGGGGAAGAATTCCCAGGCCAACGTAGTGGGGGAGCTAGGGCCTGACCACGTCAAGGGCAGCGCCCAGGCGCCACTGACCATCATTGAGTACTCTGACTTCCAGTGTCCTTTCTGCGCCCGGCACTCCCAGCAGACCCTCCCCCAGATTGAGGCGCGTTACATCACAAGTGGCCAGGTGCGCTATATCTTCCGCTACTTTCCCCTGCGCAATATCCACGCCCAAGCGGACCTGGCGGCCCAGGCAGCAGAGTGCGCTGGGCAGCAGAACCCCGGCTTCTTCTGGGAGATGCACGACCAGCTCTTCTTGAGCCAGAGCGACTGGGCCGACCGGCGCAATGCCCTGGACGTCATGCGGCGGTTGGCCAGCTCCATTAGTGGCATGAACCAGGAGGTCTGGCTGTCCTGCGTCAACAACCAAAGCACCCTGGGCAGCGTTGGCGCCGATCTGCAGGCTGGGATAGAGGCCGGAGTGAACTCCACGCCCACTTTCTTTTTCTATGACCAGGCGGGGACCCAGCTGGGGCAGCCCCTTGCCGGGGCGCTGCCCTTTGAGGGCCAGGGGCAGAACCAGGGTTTCCGGGATGTGTTGGACAGGCTTCTGGCCAACCTCGGAGGATAGGTGCGGCGGGGCTATATCCTGCTGCTGGGGATCGGCGGCACCCTGCTGGGGTCCTACTTGACTGCCTACAAGCTGCACCTCACCAACTCGCTCTGGTGCGGCACTGGGGGCTGTGAACAGGTGCAATCCAGCCCCTGGGCCTATTTCCTGAACCAGCCGGTGGCCTTCTGGGGTGCCCTGACCTATCTCGTCATCACGGTGCTGGCGGCACTGAGCATCTACGGCCGAGGGAGTGCTCTGACCCTGGCGCCGTGGGGAATCATGCTGCTCGCCGGGTGGGGGGTGCTGTTCTCCGCTTACCTCACCTATGCCGAGCTGTTTTGGATTCACGCCATTTGCTACTGGTGCGTGGTGTCAGCGCTGCTGATTACCAGCATCTTCATCCTGGCGCTGCTGGAAGTGCGCGCCAGCCGGCTAGTAGCCGTTGGGGACAGGCAGTCAACCGATGCGCCTCGGGCGCACAACCGACCAGCGGATCGTTCCATTGCCTGAGCGTCCATGGGGCTGAGCGCTGATCACTTTTGGAGCAGTAGATGTGCAGCCATGGGGGTCTTGACTTCTCTGCGATCTTGACAG
>JACQHA010000271.1 GCA_016199255.1 Deinococcus sp. | reverse complement strand
GCCCCAGGCCGATATTGGGCACCACGCCCCCAAAGCGGCTGAGGCTTCCCACCCTCCGGTTCAGGCGGCTGAGCCACTGAAGCGCCGGAACAGCTTGGATCAGCTTGCGAGACATGTTCCACCCCTCTGGCACCCTTTCGTCCTTCCCGGGCACCCATGAGGCATGTTACTCAGCAGCCTGAAGGGCGAATGACTGGCAGATGACAAAAATGAGAACTAGCGCAGGGTTCCCTTCCCTAGCCGGCGCTCCAGCGCCTGTACCACCAGGGATAAGGGGTAGCACAAAACGAAGTAAATCACCGCCAGGGCGGTATAGACTTCGAAGTTTCGGTAGGTGCGGGCCACCACTAGCCGCGCCTGGCCAGTGAGCTCCAGGACGCCTATGGCAGAAACCAACGAGGAGCCCAGCACCAGGCTGATGAATTCACCTCCCAGCGCCGGGAGAATGGAGAGTGCTGCCTGGGGCAACACCACGTAGCGCAAGCTCTGCAAGTAGCTCAGCCCCAGCGAGCGGGCCGCCTGCATTTGCCCAGCGGGCACTGCCTGGATGCCGCCGCGCACAATCTCTGCCACGTAAGCCCCGCTGCGGATACCCAGCGCCAGCACGCCGTTGCTGAAGCGCTCTGGAGTGAACCCCAACGCCGCCGGCAGGGCAAACTGGAAGTAGAGCAGCTGCACAAAGAGCGGAGTATTGCGGATCAGCTCAATGTAGAAGCTGGTGAGCTGGTGGATAATGGGGAGGCGCCGCGTGCGCAGCGCCCCCACCACCACCCCAATGGCCAACCCCAGGGCCATGGACAAAAGCGAAACCCAGAGGGTGAGCCACAGACCGCGCCGGAACGCGGGCAGCGCTATTTCGATCCGGGACCAGAAGGTGAGCAGCGCCTCCAGGAACCCTCCGGAACTCACTGATCGAGCCCGAACTCCTCAAGCAGCGCGTTGTACTCGGCACGCCGGCTGCCAAAAATCAGATCCGCCAGCAGGATGTTGAAAGCTGCCACCAGGCCGCTGTCGTCTTTGGCAGCAATGAAGCCAAAGATCTCGTCGTTGAGCGGCGGACCACCTTGCTGGAATGGCCGGCCCTCGGCCTGCAGGAAGGGCACCGTGGGGGCATCGACTACCACCGCGTCCAAAGCGCCGGTTTCCAGGTCGTTAAAGGCATTGGCCAGGTCGCCATCGAACACCACAATCTCGGCGCCCTTGGGCTCCAGGACGCCCTGGGCCACGTACTGCCCGGTGGTACCCAACTGCACTCCTATGCGCAGGCCGGTGAAGTCCGCCCGGTCGCTGGAGACCTCTGAGCCCTGGTTCACCAGGAGCACCTGGGCCGCCCGGATGTACCCGCCGGTGAAGTTGACCCGCTCCCCGCGCTCTGGGGTAATGGTGATGCCGCAGCCCGCCAGGTCTACCTGGCCAGTTTCCACTGCTGGGATCAGGGCATCGAACGAGAGTTGCTGGGTCTCTAGCTCTAGCCCGAGCCGGTCAGCCAGCAGGCCAACCAGCCTGACGTCCAGACCCTCAATCGCGCCAGTAGCCAGGTCAGTCTGGGAGAAGGGGGGAAAATCTCCGCAGGTGCCCATAATCAGCGTGCCCCGGCCCTGAATATCAGCCAGGGGCGTGGCCAGTGCCAGGCCAGAGAGCAGGGACACCAGGCAGAAAACGCTGAGTCTACGCATGCTACCTCCTTCGGGTGTGATTCTACACTGCTGGAGCCGGCGCCGTCAGCGCTTTGAAGCAGTGTCAGCCACCTGTCAGCGGCCGGACCTACATTGAAATCCAGCATGTTCTCCTCTCTGTAGCCACCGCTGGTGCAAAATTTCAAGCGCCCTACCTGCGGTGGCTACAACTCTTTTCCCACCAGACAAAAACGGGAGGTAGGGAAACCCTCCTCCCGTGCCCATGGGGGTAAGCCCCTATATTTTACTACGCCTGTGCCAGGAGCGGTGACCGGTATAATAGCCAGGCCGGCTCTAGAGCTGGCGCACAGAAAGGGCCAGTTATGCATCTCTCCTGGAGGCGGCTGCGGCTCGGCTGGCGGATTATGGCCTGTTTGGCCAGCAGCGCCCTGGCACAGTTGCCGCCAGCGGTGAATCTCACCACTATACCGCTGGTTGGCGCGCCCTTTGCGGTAGCGGTGGACCCAGAGCGGAACTGGGCAGTGGTGACGCTGGCTAGCGCTGACGCGCTGGCCATCGTGGACCTCACAACCAGAGCAGTTGTTGACCAGATCGCGGTAGGTCCTCGCCCCGGCGGCGTCGCCGTCGATTCTGGCCGGGGGCTGGCTGTGGTGGCCAGTTTTGGCGATAATAGCCTGTCTCTAGTAGACTTGGAGCGTCGCGTGGTCAGCGCTATAGTCCCAGTAGGCGCTGGGCCAGTGGGCGTGGCAGTGAACCCTCGCACTGGCCTGGCTGTGGTCACCAACCGGGATGACGACAGTGTCTCCCTGATAGATCTGGAGCGGCCGCAGGTGGTCGCCACCGTTCTGGTGCAAGACGGGCCTTTCGCTGTGGCCATCAACCCTAACACTAACCGCGCCCTGGTGGCCACTGGCCTGAGCCGCACCGCCTCACTCATTGATCTGGAGCAGCGGGAGGTCATCAACCACCTGAACGTGGGGGTAGTCCCAGACGGCGTAGCCATTAACCCAGTGACCAATCTGGCAGTGGTAGCCAACCGGGGCAGCAACGACCTGACCCTCATTAGCCTGGAGGGCACTGGCTCAGTAGTAGGCGGGGTGGTGGTGGGGCTAGAGCCTGAGGGGGTGGCTATTGACAGCGAGCGCAACTGGGCAGTGGTAGCCAATAACCGGAACGAGACGGTGTCTATTGTCGACCTGGCTACCCAGATGGTGCTGGGTACCTTTGGCCCCCTGCCCGATCCCCGCGGGGTCAGCGTGCTGCCTGGCGGTGACCTGATACTGGTGGCTAATAGCACTGCCGGCACGCTGTCGCTCTTAGACCTGGGCAGCGAGGTGGCGCTGCCGCCCAGCTTGGAGTTCACCATCCGCCCGGCCACCCTGAACCCGGCACCTGACCAGGAGGTGACGCTGCTGGTCACAGTGGCCCTCAACGGCCAGTCGCTGAACGACCAGCAGATTGTGCTCACCGTGACTGAAGGCAGCGCGGTGTTACTCAACGCTCAGGGAGAGCAGGGGGGCTCAGTACAGGCCATCCCGGCTGGCAACGGGGTGTATGCGGCCCGGTTGCGGCCCTTGCGCCCCGGCCAGGTGGTGGTGCTGGCCACCTTGCTCAGCTCAGCAGAGACGCCGCTGCCCACCACGAGCATCACCATCCAGGTCGCGGGGCCGTAGGGCATCACCCTCAAGCTGGGAGCGCAGGCGTCCCGCCTGCTAGAAGCGGCCAAGCTGGCCGCGCTCCCAGGTGGACGGCTTCACGAACCGCGCTCCACCAGGAGCAGGTAGCTCCCCGAGGCCAACCCCACCAGGTTGCGCCGGTCCACCACCACTTCATAGCTGCCCGAGTGGCGCACCAGCACTGGCGGAACGGTGGGATTTAAGAAAGGCGAGATGCCAGTGGAAACGCCGGTGCTATCACTGATCAGATTGCCCTCGGCATCTCTGAGCTCCAGCACCGCCGGCAGGTTGCTGCTTAAGGAAACAGTGAGCACGTCACCTTTCTCGGCAGCGAACACATAGCGGTCCCGCTGGCCAATGCTCAGAGAGCTGGCCAGTACCGGCTGGCCGATGACCAGCGGCGTGGGCGGCAGCGCTGGCGCCAGGACCAGCTCATAGCTCCCTAGGCCGTCGCGCCGCACGCTGAGCACCACCATGGTGTAGAGCCCATTGGCCGGCAGCCGCACCGAAGACAAGAGGGCATGGGGGGCGCCGGCCCCGTTGTCGTTCTGTTCTACTAGCGAGCCATCAGGCCCGTAAAGCTGGACAAAGGGGTCCACAGTGCCCTCGCCAGCAGTGAGCCTCAGGTCCACCAGCTGGCTAGCCGTGCCCGAGAAAGTGTAGCGGTCCCGCTGCTCCAAGAGCTGCAGGGCACCACCGATGGTCTCGCCGAGCTGGATTTGCCCCACAGCGCCGACCGCCAATAGCTCCAATAATAACCGGTACTGCCCGCTGCCCCCAGACAGGTCTAAGGTGTACTGGCCGGTGACTGGCAGTCGCACCCCCAGGAGCAACGCCTGGTCAGTACTGGGGCCAACCTGGGCAAAGGTCACGCCTACCGGGGAGGTCAGGGCCAGCGCTGGCATTAACTCGCCGGCAATGCGGTCCAGCTGGGCGGTGAAGAGATCACCTTGTACGGCGAAGAACTGGTACTGGTCTCCACCAGCAGCTAGCTGGCTATCAAGCTCTAAAGGCGGCTGCCGGAACGTGTCCAGGCGAAGGGCCATGTCTTCCTGGCGCCGCGCTAAGTCGGTGAACCCCCGCGCCCGGAAGCTGCGGGCCATGAGCCGGTAGTACCGGGACACGGTGGGGTCCAGATCAATGGCCCGGGACAGCCACACCCCAGCATCGTTGGGCAGGCCGTCGTCCGAGAGAATCTGGCCGGCGTTGGCGTAGGCCTCGGCAGCCAAGCGCCGCTGGCCCAACTCCAAGTAGATGCCGGCCAGCCGCCGCCAGGTGTTTTCGTTGCGGGAGTTAAGCGCCGCCAGCTGGTACTCCCGGGCTGCAGTGACATAATCTCCCCGGGTAATGGCCTCCTCGCCCCGGGAGAGATGCACCTCCACCGAGACAAAGACGCCACCCGACGCCTCGGCCTGGGCCAGCCGCTCTTCCAAGATGGTCCGGAACGCCCGGGGCACCAAGGTGCGCCCACCGCGCACCGCCGTGGCCGCCGGCAGCGTCACCACCTCGCCATCGATACTGATCGCCGCCTCGCCGGCCCGGAAGGTGACAGTAAGGGTGCCCACCCGCACCGTGACCAGGCCTTCATCAAACCCCAGCTGGCCTCCCAGAGCATCAACCACTTCTCGCAACGGCACCAGCTCGCTCTCGCTGGCTGGCGCCGGAGAGGGAGGAGGCAGCTCCTGTTCCAAGGGAACCGGCGCCAGGATCGGTCCCTGGCTTTCCGTGGCTGGAGCCTGGACCGTAGCGGTAGCCAGCGCAGCGGTGGCTCCCGGGGCCAGGCTACCCACCAGCGCCTGCACGGCTGCTAAGTCAGCAACCCGCCCTTCCTGCCGGCTTAAGAGGCGCAGGCCATCGGCCACTAGCTCTACATCCAAGGGACTCTGGCTGGCTACCCCTACCACCACCAGCTGGCCAGCCACCGGCCCGGCCACCAGGCGGAAGGCATCGCTCGATCGGGGCAAGACAGTGACCCCAGCTGGCAGCAGCGGTGCTGTCGCCAGATCTAGGGGAAACAACAAGTCAACGCGCTCCGGAGCACCCAGGGCAAACAGATACACCAGCGCTGGCGCCGCCAGGGTCACTGTCACCTGCACCGCATCACCGCTGACGTACACCCCTCCACTGCGGTCTAGGGCCACGCTGACTGCTGGCGCCTGGGACTGGGCTAGGGCTAAGGTCGCCAGTAGCGATCCAACCACCGCTAGTTTGAGCCACGCCTTCACTGCCTCACCTCCCGGGCCTTGCCCTTAGAGCTAACCTACAAGCTCAGCAGAAACATCCTGGCCAGCGCTCTCATCATAGCGCCCCAGCCAGGCAAACAGCACTGGGGCGGACCAAAGCCCGCCCCAGTGGGCCCGCCTCTAGCCAGCGCACTACGCGGCTAGCGCACCGGAAGCTTTACTCCCCGTCATCATCCTCCTCGTCATCACCCTCATCGTCCCCACCGTGGTCATCCTCGTCATCGTCGTCGCTATCATCCCCATGGTCATCGCCCTGGTCGTCATCCTCCTCGTCATCATCCCCTGGCTCCTCGTTGTCATCCCCGTGGTCATCGTTCTGATCCTCATCATCGTCGCCCGAGCCACTGGAGTTATCATCCCCCTCGTCATCGTCCCCTGGCTCCTCGTCATCCCCGTGGTC
>JACQHA010000270.1 GCA_016199255.1 Deinococcus sp. | reverse complement strand
CTCCAGCATCCCCGCCTGGCCTACCGCCTCGCTCATGAGGGCAAAGCCGCCCCCGGAGGTGCCGCACATGGCCCGTACCCCGGCGTGGCCGGCGCCAATGGCCATGTTGATCACTGCCAGCTCATCTTCGGCCTGTTTCACCACCACCCCGCACTGCTCGGCATGGGCCGCCAGCCAGTGCAGGATTGACGACGCTGGGGTCATGGGATAGGCGGAGTAGAACTTGCACCCGGCCGCCACTGCCCCCAGGGCAATGGCGAAATTGCCAGTGAGGAAGGGTCGGCGCACCCGGCTGAAGCTCCACGTAGACCCCAAAGGGGCAAAGTTAGCTCGGGCAAAGTCGTAGCCGGCTCTAGCCACCGCCACGTTCTGGTCAATCGCCGTCTGCCCCTTATGGGCAAAGGTATCGGCCAGCACGCTAACGGTGGTGTCGAACTCCAGGCCCAAGAGGTGAATCAGCGCCCCCACTGCCACGGTGTTCTGCATCACCGGCAGCAGCCGGCCCAGGGATTTAGTCAGCTCCACCACTGGCAGGGCCACCACCTGCACCCCGCTCTGCAGCTGGCGCCGGTCCAGCTGGAGCTTGTCGCTGTTATAGAGCACCGCTCCCCCTGGCACCACCTCCCGGGCGTGCCGCTCCAGCGTGTCCTGGTTCAGGGCGATCAGGGCGTGCACCTGGTCCCCATGGCTGGCCACCTTCTCCTGCGCCATGCGCAACCGGAGCCAGATGTGCCCGCCGCGAATCACCGACTGGTAGCTGTTGTAGGCATAGGCATACAGCCCCAGCCGGGCAGCGGTCATGGCCAGGGCGTCTCCAGCCTTGTCCAGACCGTCACCTGCCGCGCCGCCGATGCCCACTGTTACATCATGCATCCAACTCGCTCCTTTCCTCGTCCTTGATTGGCAGGCTACCACATGAAACACCTCTTCTAGGTCGAGTCATACGTCGCCTGCTGACCAAGGCCCACCGTATAGCCGCGTGTATTTTATACCAGAGGACTCGCATTAGAGCGCCTGCCCCCCACTGCCCTGGCCAGGTGCCCCCAGCAGCCCTGCCAGCCGCTCTTCCAGCCGCTGGGCGAACTCCGCCTCATTAGTGGTCTCCAGCCCCACCACCCGTTCAGCAATGACCCCATCGCGAGCGATGAAGATGGTGGTAGGAAAGCCCACCACCAGGTAGCGGTCATTGACCACATTCCCTGGATCAGCCAGCAAGGGGTAGCGGGCATGAAAGAGATCAGCGAAAGCCTGGATCTGGGCCTCGCCATCTCCCCTATTCACCCCTACCACCTGGAGACCTCGGGCGCCGTAGCGCTCCAGCGCCATAGAGAAAAAAGGGGCCTCGGCCCGGCAGGGCAGGCAGTTAAAGAACCAGAACACCAGCACCACCACCTGGCCCCGGGTGGCACTTAACTGAAAGAGCTCCTGATCAGGCGGGGCCACCACCGGGAGCTGGAAGTCCGGGGCCAAAAGACCAGGCGTCACTCCCACTGCTGGCTGGGCCAAACCAGGCAGCGCCCAAAGCAGGGCAAAGCCAATCAGTCCCAGCCAGCGGCTCACTATAACCACCGCAGCAGCCACTCTGGAGTCAGCCGGATCAGGAGCCCGTTGAGCCGGGCCATGGTGCCGGTGAACAGTAGCCCCCCAGCCACCACCAGCACCACCCCCGCCAGGGCCTCGGCAATCCGTAGGCCCCGCCGCACCCGGGAAAGCACCCCCATCAAGCGATCCAGGGCCACCGCTGCCAGCAAAAACGGCACCGCCAGCCCCAGGGCATAAAAGCCCAGCAGCCAGGCGCCGGCACCGGGGCCCTGGGTACCGCTGGCTAGCACTAAGATGGAACTGAGCACTGGGCCAATACAAGGCGTCCAGCCCGCAGCGAAAGCAATGCCGAATGCTGCCGAGCCCACATAGCTCACTGAGGTAGCACGCCACCGCCAGCGGTACTCCCGGAGCAGCAGCGGTAAACGCAACACCCCGACTAGCTGCAGCCCAAAGAGCACCAGCAGCGCGCCGCCGAT
>JACQHA010000273.1 GCA_016199255.1 Deinococcus sp. | reverse complement strand
CGGCGCCGACGGCATCTTCCGCCACACCCGGGCCCGGCTCAGCCCGGCGCCCACCAGCATCGAGGGTGACGGCTCCCGCTGCGTCCTGGTGGTGCGCCGCCGCTTAAAAAGTGGCGAGAGCCTGGCGCTCACTTTGGATGTCACCCCAGGCGAAGGGGAGCTAGGCCCCTTTCCAGAGGCTAACCTGGAGGCAGTGGCCGAGAGCCACCGCCGCTGGATCAGTGACGCCCCCAGGATTGCTGCCGGACCAGCAGACGCCATAGTGCGCCGCGCTCAGGAGGACTTGCGGGCGCTGCTCTTTCCTACTGAGGACGGCCTCTACCCCGCCGCCGGCATCCCCTGGTATGTGGTGCCCTTTGGCCGGGATGCACTGATTATCGCTTTCCAGAGCCTGCCCTTTTATCCCCAGGTGGCTCAAGGCGTGCTGCGTCATCTGGCCCGGCACCAGGCCAAAGAATATGACCCCTGGCGCGACGCCGCCCCAGGAAAGATCTTGCACGAGCTGCGCACTGGCGAGACCACCCGGCTGGGGCTGACGCCTCACGCGCCATACTACGGCAGCATTGACGCCACGCCGCTGTTTATCGCGCTCCTGGCTGAATACTACCGCTGGACAGGAGATCTGGCTCTCATTCAAGAGCTCGAGAGCAACCTGCAAGCAGCGCTCGGGTGGGCCGCAGGCCCCGGCGACCCAGACGGCGACGGTCTCTTGGAGTACCGCCGCGAGTCCAGCCGCGGCCTGGACAACCAGGGGTGGAAGGATGCTTCCGACTCTATGTCCCACGCTTCTGGCCAGCTGCTGGCGGCGCCCATTGCCCTGGTGGAAGCCCAGGGGTATTTGTATGACGCCTACACCGGCGCGGCCTTGCTGTACCGCGCTCTGGGGGATACTCGCACTGCCCAGCAGCTAGAGAGCAAGGCCCAGACCCTCCGCCAGCGCTTCTGGCAACACTTCTGGTCTGAGGAGCTGGGGCTCTATGCCCTGGCGCTGGACTACGCCAAGCAGCCAGCTCTGGTGGCCAGCTCCAACCCCGGCCACTGCCTGTGGTCAGGAATGGCCAGCACCCAGCACGCCAGGCGCATGGCCGAGCGGCTCTTTGCTCCGGACCTGTGGAGCGGCTGGGGCATCCGCACTTTATCGGCCAATGCGCCGCGCTATAACCCCATGTCCTACCACAACGGTAGCGTCTGGCCACACGACAACGCCCTGATTGCCTGGGGCCTGAAGCGCTACGGCTGTGACCAAGCGGCGAATAGCATTGTCAGCACCTTGCTGCAAGCAGCGCAGACCACTCCCGACCTGCGCCTGCCCGAGCTGTTCTGTGGCTTCACGCGCCTAGCTGGCACCCCTCCGGTGCCCTACCCGGCCGCCTGTGTTCCTCAGGGCTGGGACGCTGGCGCGGTGCTGCTCTTCTTGCGCACCCTGCTGGGGCTGGAAGTGGACGCAGCGCAGCGCCTGATCACACTGCGCCCGGCGCTGCCGCCCCAATTGCCCCAGCTCACTATTGAGGGGCTGCCCCTGGGCAGTGCTTCGGTCACCATTAGCGCCTGGCGCGCCGGGGAGGAGACGCGCTTCGAGGTGACGGGGGACGTAGCAGTACAACTCGCCAGGCCGCTAGTCTAGCCAGGTTGAACCAACGCCCTCTCCTGGCTCGTCTCCCCTGGCAAATGGCTTGTGAGGTGCCTGTGGGTAAGGTCAAGCTCCCCGACGTGATTCCCATCTTCCCCCTGCCGAACGTGGTGCTGTTCCCCGGGGTGAGCCTGCCACTGCACATCTTCGAGCCACGCTACAAGGCCATGGTGGCCGATGCCCTGGCCGAGGCTCAGATTATTGGCATGGTGCTTTTGAAGCCCGGGTACGAAGCCGACTACTATGGCCGGCCGCCAGCATATGACCTGGGCTGCGCCGGGCGCATCACGGTCGTGGAGCAGCTACCGGATGGCCGCTATAACATTGTGCTCAACGGCATCCAGCGTTTCCGCATCTTGGAAGAATACAACCAGCGCCTGTACCGCACGGTGCAAGTGGAGTGGCTGTGCGAGGAGAGCCAGGGCTGGGGCGGCCGGCCCCTGAGCGCCAGCCGCGGCAAGCTGCTGGAGCTGATTGCCGACCTCACTGAGCCCTCAGGCGGCCATCTGAGCCAGCTGGACGACGCCACCCTGGTGAACCATCTCTGCCACCTGCTGCCGCTCTCCTCTGAGGAGAAGCAGGGCCTATTGGAGGCCAATGGCCTGGCAGCGCGCTGCGACTGGCTGACGCAGCTGTTAGAGTTCCACCAGATGGAGCGCCAGCTGGCCACCCCGGGCTGCACCGAGGACCTGGAGAGCAAAATCAGGCACTAGCTGATTTCCCATTGAGGAGCGTATGTACGACGGCATAATTGATCTCTTCAGCGACACCGCCACCAGGCCCACGCCGGCCATGCGGCGGGCCATGGCCGAAGCAGTAGTAGGGGACGATCACAAAGGCGAGGACCCTACGGTCAACTGGCTGCAGGAGAAAGTAGCCGACCTGTTGGGCAAAGAGGACGCGCTCTACCTGCCATCAGCCACTATGGGGAATGAAATCGCCTTCAAGGTACACACCAACCCCGGGGACGAGATCATCATGGAGCGCACCAGCCATCCAGTGCATTTTGAAGGTGGCGCCCCAGCTTTTCTCTCTGGCGCCATGATCTACTCAGTGGAGGGGCGCCGGGGAATCTTTGAGCCAGAGAGAATCGACGAGGCGGTTAGGCCCAACGATATCCACTTCCCCCGCAGCAAGCTGGTGTCAGTGGAGAACACCCACAACCTGGGAGGCGGCGCCATCTGGCCTCTAGAGAAGCTCCAGGCAGCATGCCGCCGGGCGCGGCACTACCAGCTGGGACTGCACCTGGACGGTGCCAGGCTGCTCAACGCTGTGGTGGCCACAGGCATCAGCGCCAGAGACTACGCTGCGCCTTTTGACTCAGTGTGCCTTTGCCTCTCCAAAGGCCTGGGCGCCCCGGTGGGGGCGGTGCTGGCCGGGTCCGAAGCCTTCATTAGCGAGGCCAAGTGGCAGAGGCTGCGCCTGGGTGGCGCCATGAGGCAGGCTGGGATCATCGCCGCCGGCGGAGTATATGCCCTGGACCACCACGTGCCACGGCTGGCTGAGGACCACCAGCACGCCAAGATTCTGGCTGGAGGCCTAGCAGAAATCCCGGGCATCGCCCTTAACGTGGACGAAGTGGAGACCAACATTGTGTTCTTTGATGTGTCTGGGCTGGGCCTGACTGCTGCCGAGGTAGTGCAGCGCCTGCTGCAGTGCGGGGTGCGCATGGGGGCACTGGGCAGGACCCGGGTCCGGGCAGTGACTCATCTGGACGTTACCCGCTCCGACATAGACCGGGCAGTGGCCGTGGCCCGGGAGACCTTGGGAAAAGGGAACAGGGGATGAGGTATTTCGACGTGCTGATCCTAGGTGGCGGGCCGGCAGGCTTGACTGCAGGGCTCTATGCTGGCCGGGCACTGCTCAAGACAGCAGTGATCGAGCGCGGGGTGTGGGGCGGCCAGATGGCCACCACTGAGGACATTGAAAACTACCCTGGCTTTCCCAATGGGGGCGTCACCGGCCCCGGGCTCTCTGAGCTTATGCGCCAGCAGACAGCAGAGTTTGGTACCGAGCTGATTATAGATGAGATTGAAGAAGTCAAGGCCGTAGACGAGGGCTTTGCCGCCAAGGGATATGACGATACCTACGTGGGCCGGGCGCTGATTATTGCCACCGGTGCCTCGCCCCGCCAGCTGGGGGCAAAGGGTGAGGACGACTTCCGGGGCCGCGGGGTGAGCTACTGTGCCACCTGCGACGGGCCATTCTACAAGGACAAGGAGATTGTCATTGTAGGCGGCGGTGACTCGGCAGTGGACGAGGCGCTCTACATGACCCGCTTCGCCAAGGCCATTACCATCATCCACCGCCGCGACGAGCTGCGGGCTGAAAAGATCATGCAGGAGCGGGCCTTTAAAGAGCCCAAGATCAAGTTCCTCTGGAGCCATGTGGTGGAAGAGATCAAGGGCAACGGCGAGGTGCGCGCCGTGCAGGTGCGCAACCTGAAGACCGGCCAGGCCTCTGACTTCCCTACCCAGGGGGTGTTTGTCTACGTGGGCATGAATCCCAACACCGGCCTGGTCCAGGAGCTGGTGAAGCTCAACGCGGGCGGGTACGTGTGCACCGAGCGCGACGGCAGCACCAGCAGAGCTGGGGTGTTTGCCGCCGGGGACGTGGACAACGTGCGCCTGCGCCAGGTCACCAATTCGGTGGGCATGGGGGCGGTGGCAGCCACCAGCGCCATTCGCTATCTGGAAGAGCTCGATTTCGCCCGCGCCGAAGCGGTGCAGCGGTCCAAGTAGGAGAAACCATGACCACATCACTGCAGGTGCTGCTCGATCCGGCGGTGCGTGATAAGCTGGAGCAACTGGCTAAAGTGCGCCACATCTCGCCCACGGCGCTGGTGCAACAGGCCGTGCTGGACTATCTAACCCGCCACTACACTCCCCTTCTGGGGGAAAACAGACCAATGGCCCCGGGGCCGACTTTATCCGGCTGCCTGGGGACCGATGAGCTGGACCTGTGTGACCTGAACGTGCTCGAGGTGCTGGCCGGCGTGCGCCACAGCGACCCAGAGGGCGGCCATGTCTCAGCGAAAGGACTGGCCAAGCAGCTAGGGCTTACGCTGCCAATGGCGCAGCAGCGTCTCAAGCAGCTCATAGCTCACGGCTGCGTGGAAAAGAAGGGCAGTGGCTACCGCATTACGGAACATGGCCAGGCACATGTAGAGTTCACTGGAGCTGAAAGGTGATACTAGGCCCGGTTGAATAGACCTTGCGACCAGTAGGGGCGGCCCCCTGTGG
>JACQHA010000272.1 GCA_016199255.1 Deinococcus sp. | reverse complement strand
GTGGGCTATCACCTGTTCGGAGAGAGTTACAAGCGCAGCATCTTTCTGCTGGAGTTGAAAAAGCACTATCAGGCCGAGGGTCTGGACACGGGCAGCGAATTGCCAGACCACCTGGCGGTGCTGCTGCGCTTCCTGGCAAACAACTGCCAGGCTGGCCTGGTAGATGAGATTATCCACGAGGCCCTGTTGCCAGCCCTGGCCAAGATGGCCGGAGAGAACTCAGAGGAAGACCGGGAGCAGCGGCACGAGTACCGACTGCTGCTGAAGGCCTTGACACTGGTGCTTAGGCAGTGCCAGGTGCCAGCAGAGTTCCCCTCCCCCGCCGTGCTCGGCGGCCAGGGCGCAATAGAAGGGGGTGCATCAGATGCTTAATGTGGTGCTCTTTGCAGCTTTTCCCTACCTAGCGGTGGTTCTAGCCGTCTTAGTGGGGATCTATCGCTACGTCAAGGATCGTTTCTCCTACTCCAGCTTCTCTTCTCAGTTCTTGGAGAACCGCACTCTCTTTTGGGGCTCAGTGCCCTGGCACTACGGCATCTTGATCATTCTGCTGGCCCATCTCCTGGCAGCGCTCTTTCCCAGCGCCTGGGCAGCCCTGCTAGCCACACCGCTGCGTCTCTACGTGCTGGAAGTGACTGGCCTGGCGCTGGCACTTTTGACTATAGTGGGGCTGGTCTTGCTCATCCTGCGGCGCCTGCGCAACCCCCGCATCTTCGCCGTCACTTCCCCGCTGGACTGGATCCTGCTGGTAGCGCTGCTGGCCCAAGTGACGCTGGGCTTCTGGGTAGCCCTCTTCTATCGCTGGGGGTCAGACTGGTATTTGCACACTGCCGCGCCCTGGCTGGCGTCGCTGCTGACGCTCAATCCCCAGGTTCAGTACGTGACCGCCCTGCCCTGGGTAGTGAAACTACACATGCTGGGAGGCTTTTTCATTATCGCCCTCTTCCCCTTTACCCGCCTGGTGCACGTGGTGACCTTCCCGATCATGTATCTCTGGCGGCCCCCCCAGGTGGTGGTGTGGAACCGGAGGGCCAGGCAGGTGTAATTGCGCCATGAGCAGGCCTACAGCGAACTTCCATCTCTTCTTGGCCACTGTGGCCTTTATGGTGGCGTTTGCCGGCTGGGGGCTCATCTCCGGCCTGGCGCCCTTGCTAAAAGTAGAATTGGGGTTATCGGCTACCGCGGCCAGCCTGATGATCGCCATCCCCGTGCTGCTCGGCTCCCTGGGGCGGATACCCATGGGCCTACTTACCGACCGCTTTGGCGGCCGGCTGCTCTTCAGCGCCTTGCTCATCTTCGGCATGATTCCCCCGCTGGCCCTAGCTTGGAATCACTCTTATCCCAACTTGCTGCTCTGGGGGCTCTGGCTGGGGCTGGCCGGGACTTCTTTTGCGGTGGGCGTCGCTTTTGTCTCCCGCTGGTTCCCCCCAGAGAAGCAGGGGACCGCGCTAGGCATCTTCGGTGCGGGCAATATCGGGCAGTCCATCTCTGTCTTCTTTGGGCCGTACCTAGCCCAGCGAGTCGGGATCCCGGCCACCTTTCTGCTTTTTGCTCCAGCTACCCTCACCTGGGGGCTGGTCTTCGCCCTGCTGGCGCGCGATGCGCCAGGCACCGCGCGCCCCAAGACGCTGGGGGAAAACCTCCGGGTGCTGCGCACCGAACCTCTCTCTTGGGCCTTGAGCCTCTTCTACTTTCTCACCTTTGGCGGGTTCGTGGCGCTGGGCATCTATCTCCCCACCCTCTTAAAAGAGGCCTTCTCGCTGACGCCGCAGGACGCCGGAGCCCGCACCGCCGGCTTTGTGGTGCTGGCCACAGCCGCGAGACCCCTGGGTGGCTGGCTCAGCGACTGCATCGGGGGCCAACGCCTTCTGACCTACATCTTCTGGGGGATCACCTTGGCGGCCTGGCTCATGGCGCTGCCTTCGATTTACCCATTTACCGTTGGGGCGCTGGGCTGCGCGGCCCTACTAGGGCTGGGGAACGGGGGGGTCTTTAAGTTGGTCCCCCAGTACTTTCCAACCCGGACAGGGACAGTCACCGGACTGGTAGGGGCTGCAGGGGGCATCGGCGGTTTCTTCCCACCTTTGGTCCTAGGGATTTTGAAAGATCTGACAGGTTCCTACGCCCTGGGGTTTGTGCTGCTGAGTCTCTTCGCCTTGGGGTGTTACTTGGTGCTTTGGCTGGCCCTTCTCCGCGCGCCCGTTCTGGCCAGCTCAACTGCCAAAGAGTAGAGGCCGTTTACACTTTCTGCGCCCGGCGGCGCTGGGATGCTTCCCTCATCTCTTTAGCCCGTTCCCAGTCAGCCTGCTCTTCGGGAGTGCGCACCAAAAGGCGCGGCACCAGCGTAGGCTGGTAATTCTGATCCAGCGCCACCATGGAAAAATAGCCAGTAGTACAGAGCTCCCGCTGGCCGGTAAGCGGCTGCTCGCTGAACACATCCACCCGCATAATCAGCGAGGTGTTGCCGGTGTACACCACCTTGGCAACCACCTCCACCAGTGAGCCCTGGCGAATGGGCGTGTGGAAGTCAATGGACTCCATGGAAGCCGTCACCACCACCTGCTGGCAGAACCGGGCAGCGGCCACGCTGGCTGCCTTGTCCATGAGCTCCATGACCCGACCGCCAAACATGGTGCCCAAGGGGTTGAGGTCAGTAGGAAACACGATCTCCACCATGCGCACCTCAGTAGGAGGCCGTTCCGGGCGAGTATCATCAGCCATAGATTTCCCTCACACTACCTGGGCAATGCTCTTGCTGCTCCATCATAACTCCCCACGCCACACAACCCATTGATCATACCGTGGTATGATTCTAGTATGAAGAAGATGGTCTCTCCACGCCGCACTGCTAAGGTGGCCATCAGCCTGCCACCCGAGGTCCTGGCAGCCATAGAAGAGCAGCGCCGGGCCACCGGAGAATCTCGCAGCCAGTTCTTCCGGCGAGCCGCCGAGGCACTACTGAAAGCCAGCGCCGAACAGGAGAAGATCACTCGCTACATCCGCGGCTACCAGCGCCTGCCAGAGAGCAAGCAGGAAAGGGAGGCCTGGTACCAGGCAGCCCTTAAGGCTCTGGCGGCGGAACCTTGGGAATGAGGCGGGGCGAGATCTGGTGGGCGGAGCTGCCACCACCGGCTGGGCGACGACCAGTGGTGCTTTTATCCCGGGACGAGGCTTACACCATCCGCCAGTTTGTCACCATCGCCCCAGTCACTGCCCGCATGCGTGGCATCCCCTCCGAAGTCCCCTTGGGGCCAGAGGACGGCCTACCTAAATCCTGTGTCGCCAACCTCGACACCATCACCACCATACCCAAAGATCTCTTGCAGCAGCGCTTAGGGCAGTTACGGCCCAAGAAGCTCCAGGCTGTGGAAGAGGCGCTCCGCTTCGCCCTGGGGCTACATTGACCACCGCATCCCGTATAATGCCCCAGGAGGCAATATACAATTCGCAAACCCATCAGATGGGCAATGTGTCGAGGCCAACCTGGTGACCAGGCTCCCAAGGGCAGCCGTGGAGCGGGGGGAATACGCCGACAGTCCTGTTCCTGAGCGGTGACCCTGGTGCCTGCTGAGCCCCAGGGGACACCAGGAACCTATCTCTGTACCCTCTATACCAGCGCCTTCACCTTCCGTCCCTTCCTGGTGCGGGCCAGAGACCGGGTATTCCAAGCCGGAGAAGAGCTGGCCGAGCTACTGGCCAGCGCCATTTATATTGACAAAAACGGGGTTGTTGCGAAGAATACTGAGTACCGTGGCAATAAGTGTCGAAAGCCTGCCGGGGACTGATGCTGTATTGGGCTGGCCGGTATCCGAGCGGGGTGCCGGAAGCGAGACCCGGTGCGGGAGGATGCCTCTGATGACCTAGACCATATTTTCTTTTTCAACGCTCCAGACGACGTGACCTCCCAGTGCGGCCGGATAGATACCCCGGCCGCACCGTTGTTGGGGCACCAATCTACGAGCCAGGCAGCTTCGTCCGGCTCGTGTCCGTCCCTGCTCATGTCGCAGGCCCGTGTAGCTGCGGTGTTGGTGAGCACGCCGTGGCTGCACCAAAAGCAAGGGCGGTGGCTACCACCACCCGCCCGCTCGCCAAGATGTTGGGAGAAATTCGCGTGCTTAGTCTAGCAAAGCCCTTGCCGTCCTGGCAACGTCAATCCCGCACTAGGGCGGGACATCATCACTATTGCTGCCGAATACCGCCAGCGAGCCGTTGAGTGGCTAGCTGCTAAGGCCAGCGGCGGTATAGTGCCCCAGCCGGGATGCACGATGATTGCGTGATGGCCTTGGCGCTGGCGGTCCGAGCAGCCGGGACCCTGCCGTCGGGGCCCATGGTGATGGTAGGGTCCGGCATCCTGCCCGAGCTGATCGAGCCCAAGGATCATCCCTGCCCCCGTCCCCCACACGCCGATGAGGAGTGGCCCCAGAACCTGGACTGGGACAGAATCTGGGGAGAACGCTCAGGCAAATGCTGAGGGGGTGGTGACGGGCAACACCCCCCTCGGCAGCCACATGATGAGGACGAGAGGCTCTCTGGCGGAAGATCATCCACTGCTACACCGTCAGGCACGCCCATGACCGGGCTGGGTAGGGCTTCCAGGCAGTGACAAGTCACAAGCGCGCCGCGGCTTGGAGGCGCTGTTCGTATCCGGCTCGGACTCCCCTAGCCGAGAGAGGGGCCTCCTGCTTGTTCATCTCCATACTTGATGTCGCGAGCACTTGCTATCGCCCATCCAGGCTAAAGAGCCAAGGGGCCAGTGCCCTTGAGCAGGCCACTTCCCAGCGAGGATTTCTGCCGCCACGCGGAGGCTCTCGTCATCATCGCCGTAGGTCACCACTACCGCGTCGGGTGCTTGGGCATAGCGTGCGGCCTGCAAAGGATCACCCTTCACGACCAGGATCAGCTGCACTCCACTAGTTTGGAGCTGCGTGATCAATTCATCGGGCGGCTCTAACCTGTGCTGCCAGGCTGTGGCGGTGACCACCACCACCGGAGCACCTTCAACCGCTGCCAGTGCCTGCTGGATGCTGCGGGCACCACCTCCGCGCAAGACATAGTGGCGCACCCTCAGATGCAGCTCTGCGAGATCCCTCCCCACGTTACCCCTGCCAGTTTCAATCACCCCTACCACTGCCTCGGGACTAAGAGGGACCAGCCCCTCTGGATCAATCAGGGTCACACTAGCCTCGGCTACGCGCCGCCGCACGTCCTGAGGGACCAGATGGGGCGGCAGTGCCACAGGTGCAGCTGGGATGCGCTGCTTGAGGGTGAAGATGCGCCGGAGACTGGCATTGAGCCGGGTCACTGACAACCGGCCCTGCTGCCCAGCGTACAGCAATGCCCCATACACCGCATCCAGTTCTCCCGGGTCATTCCCCACCAGCACCATGTCGGCCCCAGCCAGCACGGCCCGCACCGCCAGCTCCCCAAGATCTACGCCCGGGCCTCCACCCTCCCGGAAGCCCACCATCGCCGTATGGTCGGTGATCACCACCCTCTGAAACCCCAGCTCCTGGCGCAACAACTCCATCAGTGCGACATGTGACAGGGTCGCCGGCACTGCCGGCTCCAGCGCCGGGTAGCACACGCGTGCCGTCATCACTGCCGGCAGCCCAAGAGCAAAGAGGGCTCGATACGGCACCAGGTCCACCGCCTCCAGCTCTGCTCGGGAACGCTCTACACACTCTAGGGCCTGGTGACTGTCCAGTGCCGTGGCTCCGTGGCCAGGGAAGTGCTTGGCTACCGGCATGACTCCCCCATCCAGCAGCCCACGGGCGTAGGCTACTGCCAGATCGCGCACCAGCGCCGGGTCAGAGCCAAACGCCCTGAGGCCAATAATGGGGTTCTGGAGGTTCGTCAGTACATCGACCACCGGCGCGAAGTTGACGGTCACGCCCACCTGCCGCAATTCAGATGCCACCACTCGCCCTACCTGATATGCCAGCTCTGGGTCACCAGTCGCACCCAGCGCCATGTTGGCCGGCCAGGGAGTGTAGGCCGGCCCAGTCAGCGTGGTGAAGTTGCGGAAGCCCTCGTGGTCCACCGCCAGGAAGGGAGGCATGGGCACCATCGTCTGCACCGCAGCCGCCAGGGCCTGGAGGTCATCGGGGGTGCCGGCACTGCCCAGGAACAGGCCCCCTGGGTGATAGCGCTGGAGCAGATCAGTCGGCGGCAGCAGATTAGACTGGGTCACAATCAGGAGCTGGCCTACCGCCTGCTCCAAGGGCAGGATCAGGGAGGGCTGGCTAACCAGATACAGGGCCCCCCCAGCACCCACCAGCAGAATGATAAGGAGCAGCACGGTTCTCTGGGGAGCCTGGATCATACCATCTTACCTCCCCTATCCCTCACTGAATCGGACAAACCTTGCCCCGCCCAGCAGTGCCCGCCGCAGCCCCAAGGACCGTGCGTAGGCGCAGTGCGCCACCCAGGCTTGTATCGACGCACTGACCTGCGCCGGACCTACAACGCCATTCTGATAGGCTCGCCGAAGCCACCGTAGCCGTCGAGCAGCACGCTGGACTGCCTCTCGCCGGAGCCGGATACGCCTAGGAAAAAGCCAGAACCCCAGGAATGGGACGCCACAGCGCGTAGGGCGCACAATAAGCTGCCGCTCGTGCGCTGTCAGCCGGAGGCTGGCCAGATGCGCCACCACTGCTTCCCGCCAGTGGTGTAACGTCGCTCGATCCTGAGCAAAGAGTGCGAAGTCATCCCCATAGCGCAAGTAAGCCCGGCAGCGCAACTCCCGCTTCACGAAGTGGTCCAGCATGTCCAGGTACACATTGCCCCAGAACTGGCTGGTCAGATTGCCAATGGGCAACCCCCGGGGTCGCAATACCGCGAAGAGATTGTCACCAGGAAACCACTGCTGGGGATACTCATCCTCCAGCACCCCGGCTCCGCTCGCCAGGATGCGGGCACACAGCGCTAGCACTGCCTGATCACTGATCACCCGGGCTAACCGGCGCAGCAGGATCTCATGATCCACTGAGGGGAAGAACTTGCGGACATCCCCCCGCAGGACATAAGGGTAGCCCCGCACCCACCCTAAGCAGCGCGCTACAGCACGATGCGTGCCCTTACCCCGGCGGCAGGCGTAAGAGTCGGCAATGAACCTGGGCTCAAAGAGCGGCTCTAGGACTCCCACCAGGGCATGGTGCACCACCCGGTCTCGGAACGGTGCGGCGCTGATCTTGCGCCGCTTGGGCTCAGAGACCCAGAAGTGCTGGTACAGGCCAGGCGTGTAGGTGCCTGACCGCAGCTCGTCTTGGAGGGTCAGTAGGTGCTCCTCTAGGCGCCAGGTGAAGTCAGCCACCTCTGGGTGCTGCCGCTTCCCCCGGCGCGCCTTTCGGAAGGCCCGCAGCAAGGTCGCAAAGGCGTATACCTGGGGGCAGAGCTCACCAGGCCTGGTCACGATGTACACTCCTGATGACATCCCTGCTGAGGCGGTCACGGCAGCAAGGAGCAGAAACATGAGCACAAAGTATGTCTTTCAGGTCATTGTGGAGCAGGACGAGGCAGGATACTTCGTGGCAGAGTGTCCGGCCTTGAAGGCTTGCTACACCCAGGGGAAAACCTACGAGGAAGTCATCGAGAACATCAAGGATGTGATCGCCCTCTGTCTGGCGGATCTGCAGGAAAAGGGAAAAAGCATCCCTGAGCAGCCGGAGATCATCGGCGTCAAGCGCGTGGAGGTCTCTGTGTGACTCCCTCTGGGTTGCCCATCCTGAAGCCGCGGGAGTTGATCCGGGTGCTAGAACACCTGGGGTTTCACCTGCTCCGCAAGTCCAAGGGCAGTCACTGGCAGTTTGAGCATCCCGATGGTCGCAGGACCACGGTGCCCGTCCACAGAGGTCGCGACATCGGTCCGGGTCTTTTGCGAAAGATCCTCCGTGATATCGAGATAGATGCGGAAGAACTTCGGAAATGGCTTTGAGGCACAGTGCGCTGCCCCACCCCGGGTGCCGGGATGCCCAAACACCGGGAGTGGGGCATAGGGCTCTTTGGTCGGGACCACCCCGACCGGGGAATGGGCCTGGACTACTCGTCAGGCAGCACTGGGCCTGCCCCCGTGAGGACAGGCACGAACAGGCTGTGGGCGCGAAGTCCTGGGCGACACACCGGAAGCCGACGTTGTTGTTCCGGTTCGTAGGGTCGTTGGTGTTGCGGTTAGCGGAACGGACGTTGGATGCATCATTGTTGAACGACCCGCCGCGGGTTTTCTGGTCCACCCCCCAGGGGCACCCGGGCCCCCGGCTCACTCTAGCACCGCCTGGGTCTGCGTTGTACCTCGTCCCCACTGCTGCTGCCACGCCCCGAGCAATTTCCCCACCTCCACCACCAGCCGCATAGCATGCTCGTATTGCCCCACAGACAGGCACTGCAACGTCTCTCCCAACCGGAGCAGCATCCGCAGGCGCTCTAGCTCGACATCTGCTCGCCTCAATGCCCGCCGGTCTTTGGTCTTCACCGCCTCCAGCAACCCCCGATGTACTCCGAACAGCGCAGCAGCAGTCTCCGCAGCCAGCAGACTTCGCTGGGACCGTGGGTATTGCCCTAAGCGCGGCAATAGCCACTCCATCAGATCTGCGACCCGTACAAACACCGGAGACTGCTGCATACACCTACCCTACGCGAAAGCCTC
>JACQHA010000254.1 GCA_016199255.1 Deinococcus sp. | reverse complement strand
CTTGAATCGTTTCTCTGCCAGTGCCAGGTCCTGGGGGTCAAGTCGCTGCCGCTTTTTCTTCAGGGCATGCAAGAGTACCGCATCAGGCCCATCGATTCCAAAGAGCACCCGGACGGCTCCCTCAGGCGTAGGCGTCCGTATCTCCCAGATCGGCCCCCGCAGGTGCTTGTAAGTTGGCTCACCAATCCCAATTCCTGGCTCGACCTCAAGAAAGTCAATATCGGCTTCAACGCGGCCCCGCGCCCGATCACCAAGTGTTTCCAGGAAGTCCAATACAGGTGTCCTCCCTGACTGAGTCATGTACACCACGACGTGCTTTTTCAGCACAAGGGGATTATAACGTATCCGTTATGACTAGTCAAGTCAAGGTGCCGCTCATCGAGTGTGTTAGACTACCTCCACTTGCCTGCCGACACCGCCTCACGGCTGCATACCTTGCTCCACAGCCAGGCTGGCAACGACACCCTGCTCGGTGGCCCGGGCGCCGATCAGCTTGGTGACTCCGCAGGTGTGAACACTCTGGACGGTGGCAACGGCAATGACGTCCTCGGCGGCGGAAGTGGCAACGACACCCTGCTCGGTGGCCCGGGCGCCGATGTCCTTATGGGTAGCTCTGGCGACGATCGACTCGTCGGCGGCCCCGGGGTTGATCAACTTCGCGGTGAGTTTGGGAATGACCTCCTCACCGGCGGGGCGGACAATGACTTTCTGGATGGTGGCTTGGGAGGTGGGGAGAACGACCAGTTAGACGGACTTCGACCAGCTCATCGGGGGGGAGGGCGACGACGTCCTCTTGGGCGATGCTGGTACTGACTTTCTCGATGGCGGAACCGGCGATGACCGCCTCGACGGCGGCCTTGACGACGATACGCTCAACGGGGGGGAGGGCGATGACGTCATCGACGGGGGCTCTGGGAATGACCTCCTCAACGCTGGTCCCGGAGACGACCGCCTGATCGACATTCTCGGCCTCGGCAAAAACACGGTTTTCGGCGAGGCCGGCGATGACTTCCTCATTTCCGGCGCCGAAGATGACCACGTCGAAGGTGGTGACGGCAACGATGTCATCTCTGATGTTGCCGGCACCAACATCATCATCGGTGGTACCGGTAATGACTTCCTCAACGGCGGTGGCGGCGATGACACCATCAGTGGAGAGGAAGGCGACGACACCCTCCAGGGTGGCGGTGGCACGGACACGCTCGATGGCGGGCCAGGAACCGATGTCTGTACCGAAGGGGAGACCCTGATCAACTGCGAACTGTAGGAAAGCCCGCTATCACTTGAATCGCGAAGGGCCACCCAGCCCGCGAAAGACGCGAAAAGAGCTGGTAAGGTTATGCTGTGGCTCCCAGGTGGGGGGGCAGGCCTAGCCCGCGGCGACGCTCGCATGTCCTTTCGCGGCCCTTTGGGGGCTTTCGTGGCCCTTAGAGCGAAACTCCTCGCCGGTGGCCTGACCTCAGGTAGGGGCACCCCCTCGTGCGTGCCCGGTTTGGGGCCGTCCCGGATCAGGGCGGCCACGGGGGGCCGCCCCTACCCCGGCGTTTCATCCCGCGCGGGTGGGTCAGCACCCATGAGTCTTTCGCGATTCCAATGAGCTGTACCCCCTGGCACTATCAATGATTCGGTACAATAACAGTCTTGGCGCCTGGCAGCCCTGAGGGCTGTAGTGCTTTTATGGCTACCACCCATCCTTTTTTCATCTATTTCACCCTGGCCCGCCTGGCCTGGCAGCGCCAGCTCACCTACCGCGCCGCCAATGTAGCCGGGCTGTTGACTAACGCCTTCTTTGGTGCCCTGCGGGCCTATGTGCTATTGGCACTATTTGGCGCCCGGGACAATGTGGCAGGCTACTCGGTTCAGGCCGCTATCACCTACACCGGGCTCACCCAGGCGCTGCTCTCCTATGTGGCCATCTTCGGGTGGTGGGAGCTGATCCGCACTATCCGCAGCGGCGAGGTAGCGGCTGATCTGTCCCGGCCGCTGGACTTTTTCTGGTACTGGTGGGCGCAAGACCTGGGACGCGCTGCCGGGCAGCTTTTATGGCGCGGCCTACCCATCATGCTGCTTTACGCCCTGGCCTATCAGATCGCTCTCCCGCCCACAGCGCTCCACTGGCTGGCCCTGTTTATCTCTCTGCTGCTGGGGCTGATGATCAGCTTCACCTGGCGGTTCCTGGTCAGCTTGTCAGCGTTCTGGGCCCAGGACGCTATTGGCATTGGGCGCCTGGCCTGGACCATCGCCATGTTTCTCTCGGGCTTTCTCATGCCTGTAGCCTTCTTCCCACCGTGGTTGAATACTCTCATGCATCTCACACCCTTCCCAGCCATGATCAGCACTTCCATGGAGATCTACCTGGGGCTGATCAGCAAACCAGCGCTGCCGGCGGCACTGGCAATCCAACTGCTGTGGGCCATTATCCTGTACTGGCTCTGCCGGCTGGCGCTGGCGGCTGGTGTGAGAAAACTGGTCATCCAGGGGGGGTAATGCACCCGCTGCGCCTTTATCTCGCTCTGATCTCGGTGCGCATCCGCGCCCAGATGCAATACCGGGCCTCGTTTGCCCTTGACGTGCTGGGCACCTGCTTCGGCACCTTCGTCTCCTTCATCACCCTGGCGGCAGTGTTCGGGCGCTTTGGCAACATCGGCGGGTGGAAACTGGGAGAAGTAGCGTTCCTCTATGGTCTAGTGGAAACGTCGCTGGCCGTCGCCGATATGCTGTTCGGCGGCTTCGATACCCCTTTCTTCTCGGAGCTGATCCGGCGCGGCACTTTGGACCAGCTCTTACTCCGCCCACTTAGCCTCGTGCTCCAGGTGTTCGGCGCCGATTTTGTGCTGCGGCGCCTGGGGCGCATTGCCCAGGGAGTCTTCGTCTTCGGCCTCGGCCTGTATCTGACTGATCTGGCCTGGACCCCGCTGAAGGGGCTCTACTTGCCCCTAGTCTTTGTCAGTACCGTGGCCTTCTTCGGCAGCCTGTTTGTGATGGGCGCCACGCTCTGCTTCTGGACGGTGCAACCTGCCGAGGTAATGAACATCTTCACCTATGGGGGATCAGAGATGCTGTCGTACCCCATGCACATCTACAGCGACTGGCTGCGCCGCTTCTTCACCTTTGTGGTGCCGGCGGCGCTCTTGGTCTACTATCCCACGCTGTATTTCTTGGACAAGCCCGATCCCTCTGGCTCTTTCCTGCCCTTCCTCGCTCCCCTGGCTGGCTGGGGGATGCTGGCGCTCTCGTTTGCCTGCTGGCAGGTAGGCCTGCGACATTACCAGAGCACAGGGACCTAGATGCTGCCCGCTATTTTAGTGAACCAGCTGCACAAGGAATTCCGGGTCTTCCGCCACTACCGGGGCACCCTGGGGGCCGTCCGCAACCTGTTCAGCCGCGACTACCGGCTGGTGAAAGCAGTGGATGGCGTGAGCTTTAAAATCCAGCCTGGCGAGCTGGTGGGCTACCTGGGCCCCAACGGGGCGGGAAAGTCTACCACCATAAAAATCCTCACTGGCATCCTGGTGCCTACCTCAGGCCAGGTGCAGGTGAATGGCTGGGTGCCCTGGCGCCAGCGGCGGGTGTACGTGGCGCGCATTGGCGCCGTGTTCGGCCAGCGCAACACCCTGTGGTGGGACTTGCCGGTGATTGAATCATTTGACCTGCTGCGCCACATCTACCGGATCAAGCTTGACCGCTACCGGCGCAATCTGGAGCATTTCCGCCAGATGCTGGCGCTAGATGACTTCCTGAACACCCCGGTGCGCTCCCTCTCCCTGGGCCAGCTGATGCGCGCCAACCTGGCTGCGGCGCAACTGCACGACCCAGAGGTGCTGTTTCTCGATGAGCCCACCATCGGGCTGGACGTGGTGGCCAAAGAGCGTATCAGGCAGTTCATCAAGCACCTGAACCAGCAGCGGGGCACCACGGTGATTCTCACCACCCACGACCTGTCAGACGTGGAAAAGCTCTGCCAGCGGGTGATGATGATTGACCACGGCCGGCTGCTGTTCGACGGCCAGCTAGAGGAGCTGCGCCGGCGCTTCGGTGGCGAGCGCGAGCTGGTCGTAGATCTAGCCGAAGACTACACTGATGTGTCCGTGCCGGGAGCGCAGGTGGTGGAGCGCGAGGGGCTGCGGGTCAGGTACCGCTTTGCCCGCGAGGCCATCACTGCCTCGGAGCTGATCAGCCGCCTCTCGGCGCGCTACCGGCTGGTGGACCTTTCGGTGAAAGAACCCGAGATCGAAGCCACCGTGCGCCGGATTTACGAAGAGCGCCTGCTGGAGAAATAGATGCTTCCCTTTCTGACTGAGTCGTCCGCAATGGTGAGGAACCTACAGCGGTTTGCGAAAAGGTTGATTATCCCTGGTAG
>JACQHA010000277.1 GCA_016199255.1 Deinococcus sp. | reverse complement strand
CAATAAGCTCGGCGCCTCGATCCTGGACCGCAATATCTGCGCCACCGACGGCGGCCAGGGCTACCGCTACAACATCGGCGCCACTATAGGCGTCGGGCCGCTGGAGTTCGAGCGGGCCCGGTTGATTATCATCTGGGGCAGCAATGTGGTCACGTCCAACGTGCACCTGTGGGCGATTATGCAGCAGGCCCGCCGCCAGGGGGCGAAACTGATCGTGATCGACCCCTGGCGCAACCGCACCGCCGCCCAGGCAGATTGGTACTTGCAAATCCTGCCCGGCACCGATGCCGCCCTGGCGCTGGGCATGATGCACCTGATCTTCAAGGAGGGGCTCCAGGACGACGATTACCTGGAGAAGTACACTGTCGGTGCTAAGCAGCTCAAAGAGCGCGCCAAAGCATACCCGCCAGAGCGCGTAGCCCGGATCACTGGTTTAGCGGTGAATGACATTGTTACGCTGGCGCGCCAATACGCTACCACCCGCCCAGCAGCGATTCGCGTCAACTACGGGTTGTCGCGTCACGCTGGCGGTGGCATGGCAGTACGCACCATCTCGTGCCTGCCAGCGGTGATCGGCGCCTGGCGCGAGCCAGGAGGTGGCGTCCTGCTCTCTACCAGCGGTACCTATCCGCTCAACTATGCTGCCCTGGAGCGGCCCGATCTGATCCTACCCAGCACTCGCACTATGAACATGAGCGCCTTGGGCGACGCCCTCACTGGCGATGTAGATCCGCCAGTACAGGCACTATATGTTTACAACTCCAACCCGGCTGCAGTGGCGCCAGAGCAGGAGAAAGTGGTCAAAGGATTGCTGCGCCCGGACCTGTTCACGGTAGTGCATGAGCAGTTCCTCACTGACACCACCGACTATGCAGACATTGTGTTGCCAGCCACCACGCAGCTGGAGCACTTCGACCTCATGCGGTCCTACGGGCACCTCTACTTGCTCCTGAACCAGCCGGCCATTGCTCCTTTAGGCCAGGCCAAATGCAACAGCGACGTGTTCCGCTTGCTAGCAGAGCGGCTAGGGCTCGATGAGCCCTGCTTGCGCGACAGTGACGAGGAAATGGCTGCTCAGGCCCTGTCCAGCAAGCACCCAGCGCTTTCGGGGATCACCCTGGAGCGGTTGAAGCGCGATGGCTGGGTGCGCCTCAACGTCCCCGAGCCCTTTATCCCCTTTGCCCAGGGCAACTTCCCCACCCCTAGTGGAAAGTGCGAGCTGTCCTCCCAGGCCATGGCTGATGCCGGATTCGACCCGCTCCCTTCCTACAACCCCCCAGCCGAGAGCCAGGACAGTCATCCGGAGCTAGCCAAGCGCTACCCGCTGGCGCTCATTTCGCCTCCTGCCCATCATCTGCTCAACAGCAGCTTCTCAGGCATGCCCCGCCACCGCCAGGCGGAAGGCGGCCCCAGCCTGGAGATTCACCCGCTGGACGCTGTGGTGCGCCGCATCAGGCATGGGCAGCTGGTGAAGATCTACAACGACCGGGGCACGTTCTTCGCCACCGCCTGCGTCACCGAGCGCACCCGAGCTGGGGTGGTGGTAGCCCCTTCTATCTGGTGGAACAAGCATAGCCCCGGCGGGTGCAATGTCAACGCCACTACCAGCCAGCTGCTAACTGATATGGGCCGGGGCGCTACGTTCTACGACAACCTGGTGGAGGTATCTGCCACCTAGTGGCCTGCCGCCGCGCGAATATCCTTATAGGCCTGCATCGTCTCGGGCATGGGCTCGATGCCCAGTTCCTCCGCCAGCAGGGCAGCGTAGTTCTCGTAGTGCTTCAGGGCCGCCACCCGGTTCCCCATGTGGTAGTGCGCGTGCATAATAATGCGATGCGCCTCCTCCCGGTAGGGGTCCCGGGCCAGAATGGTTCGGGCGTGCCCGATGCCCCGGTCATGATCGCCCTGCTCCAAGGACGTATGGGCCAGCCCCACGAGCACTCCGATATAGGCCTCCTCCAGGTTTTCCCGGGAAGTGATGCACCAATCGGAGTAGGTGTCTTCCAGGAAGCTGCCCCGGTAGAGCTCCGCTGCCTTGCTCAGGTACATGGAGCGCTGGATCAGGTCCTTGGCTTCCCGCGCCTGGTCTAACAAGGTCCGGAACTCGCTCACATCGTACCAGTAGCGGCCCGTAGCGTAGTAGCGCATGCCTTCACGGCTCACGTCCACCACAGGCACTGCCCGGCGCAGCCGGTGCAAGGTGGTGTGGAACACCGAGGACCCTTTGCCCACCGTGGTCTCGCCCCACAGGTCCTCCACCACTTTCTCCCGGTGCACTCCCTCAGGGTGCTCCAGGAAATACACCAGCATCTCCTTGGCCTTGACGCTGGCCCAGGTAGCGCTGGTAATTTCCTTGCCGTCATGGATCACTCTAGCCTGGCCGAAGGCGCAGATCAGCAGCCCCGGTGTCACGTGGAGCGGCGGCGCCTCCGGCGCTGGTTCTACCTTGCCCTCGCCAATACCGGCCACCGCATCGGCGTAGATAGCCTTGCGCACCTCGTCAGAGCGCTTGATCCGGGCTTCCACCGCGACCAGGAGGTCCTCATGGTCAAAGGGCTTGGTCAGGTAGTCATCCACCCCCTTTTTCTTGGCCAGGCGCACATCAGGCGCTTCGCCCAGGGCAGTGAGGAAAATAAACGGCACTGTGCGCAGCTTGGGCCGGGACCGCACCTCCTTATAGAGCACGTAGCCATCCATCTCGGGCATCAAAATGTCGGAGAGGATCAAGTCCGGCACCATCCACGTCAGAACTGACAGTGCTTCCTTGCCGTTCGCTGCCGAGAGTACGCGGTAACCAGCCTCTTCGAGCTGTTCGGTAATAAGATCCCGAACCACCGCTTCGTCCTCAACCACCAGGATCTGTGGCTTCATCACCCCTCCCTCGATGCAGAATGAGTATAGCGACTAGATCCGTCTGTGTCAACGTCGTAAGAGGGTGATCTGATGAGCTGACGGGTACTGGGGAGCCAGCTCACCCAGGACCAGGACGCTACAGACCCTGGATCAGCACCGCCCGGGCCGGTGCCCCGTCGCCGCCTTTAATGCGCAATGGCAGACAGGCCAGGAAATATTCCCCTGGGTCCACCTGGCTCAGGTCCAGCCCCTCGATGAT
>JACQHA010000249.1 GCA_016199255.1 Deinococcus sp. | reverse complement strand
GGCGAGGACGGCTTTGAGATCTTCGTGCCCTGGGAGGGAGCGCCTGAAACCTGGCGGGCGATGGTAGCGCTAGGGGCCAAGCCCTGCGGCCTGGGAGCCCGGGACACCTTGCGGCTGGAAATGGGCTATGCCCTCTACGGGCACGAGCTCACCATGGACACTACCCCCTACCAGGCTGGCCTGGGCTGGGTGGTGAAACCGGAGAAAGGGGACTTTATTGGCAAAGCCGCCATGCTCCAGCGCCAGGCAGCCGGCACCGACCCAGTGCTGATCGGGCTGCAGCTCACCAGCCGGGGGGCGCCGCCCCGCCAGAGCTATCCAGTGCATAGTCAGGGGCGAGCGGTGGGCGAGGTCACCAGCGGCACCCTCTCCCCCACGCTGGAGGTAGGCATCGCCCTGGCCTATGTGAAGCCGGCCTGCGCCCAGGTGGGAACCAGCCTGGACATTCTAGCCCGGGGGCGGCCCACCCCTGCCCAGGTGGTGGGACCTCCCTTTGTGAAAAAGGGCGCGTAAACCTAAAGGGCGGCGGTAGCGGTCCACCAAGGAGCCAACATGAACCACCCCAAAGAGCTGAAGTATGCGAAGACCCACGAGTACACCCGGCGGGAGGGCCGCCTTGCCCGGATCGGCATTACCGACTTTGCCCAAAACGAGCTAGGCGACGTGGTGTACGTGGAGCTGCCCCAGGCGGGGCGGGTGGTGCACGCCGGCGAGGCCGTGGCGGTGATAGAGTCGGTGAAGACCGCCTCTGATGTCTACACCCCGGTGTCGGGCAAGATCCAGGCAGTGAACCAGGCGCTAGAACAGCACCCCGAGCAGGTGAATGCCGACCCCTACGGCGCCGGTTGGTTCTTCACCGTGGAAATGAGCGACCCCAGCGAGCTGGACCGGCTGCTCGATGCTGCCACCTACCAGGCTACTGCCAGTGCCCACTGACTTATGCAATTCACCCCACATACCCCAGAGGACATCCGCCGCGCCTTGGAGCGCATTGGCGCCCAAACCGTAGACGAGCTGTTTGACGATCTCCCTCAGGAGCTGCGCCACCCCCCCCTGGACCTGCCGCCTGGGATGAACGAGCCAGAGCTTACCAATCATCTCCTGGACCTGGCCGGGGAGAACGAGGAGCTGGTGTCGTTCCTGGGCGGGGGCATCTATCGCCACTTCAGCCCGGCGGTGGTAGAGCGGCTGGCGGGGCGCAGCGAATTCTACACGTCTTACACCCCTTACCAGCCAGAGGTCAGCCAGGGGCTCCTGCAGTCGATTTTTGAGTATCAGACGCTTATGAGCGAGCTCACTGGCCTGCCAGTGAGCAACGCCAGCATGTACGATGGCGCTTCAGCCACGGCTGAAGCGGCGCTGCTGGCGGCGCGGGCCACTGGCGGGGGCGCCGTGTACCTGTCGAGAGCCCTGCACCCCGAGTACCGGCGCACGGTGCGCACCTATGCTGCCGCCACGGGGCTAGAGGTGCGCGAACTGCCCTGCTCAGGTGGCGTCACCGCGCCTGCCTCAGATCTGGGGGATGCCGCAGCAGTGATGGTGCCGCAGCCCAACTTCTTCGGGCAGCTGGAGGACATGGCTGCCTGGGCCCAGGCAGCGCACAGCGCCGAAGGGCTTTTCATAGCTGTGGTGAACCCCCTGTCCCTGGCGCTACTGAAGCCGCCGGGCGAATACGGCGCCGACGTGGCCTGTGGCGACGGCCAGAGCCTGGGACTGCCTATGAACTTTGGCGGGCCGCACTTTGGCTTTTTGGTGGTCAGCGAAGCACTCGTGCGCCAGCTCCCTGGCCGGATTGTGGGCCAGACCCAGGACACTAGTGGGCGGCGGGCCTTTGTGCTGACGCTCCAGGCCAGGGAGCAGCACATCCGCCGGGAGAAAGCCACCTCCAATATCTGCACCAACCATGCTCTTATGGCGCTGCGCGCCACCATTCACCTCTCAGCGCTGGGGCCACAGGGGCTGCGCCAGGTAGCAGAGGGCGCGGTGCGCCGCGCCCACCAGCTGGCCCAGCGGCTCTGCCAAGTGAAGGGCTTCCACCTGGCCTGGAAAGGGCCCTTTTTTAACGAGTTCGTGCTGCGCCTGCCCCTGGATCCTCAGGAATTGAACCAGCGGCTCCTAGCTGAGGGCATCCAGGGGGGGCTGCC
>JACQHA010000255.1 GCA_016199255.1 Deinococcus sp. | reverse complement strand
TCCTGCTTGGCCTGCTCGATGCGCTGCTGCAGGGCAGCAATCTCCGCCTCCTGCTGCCGCACCGTGGCTTCCAGCTTGTCCAGCTGTACCTGCCACCGGTCCAGCTGTCGCTCCCGGCGCTCCAGGTGCGCTTCGCTGGCGCTGAGCAGGCGCTCCTGCTCCCCAGCCAGCTCGGCCAGGGCACGCTGCTCGCGCTCGCTGAACTGTTTAACCCGTTCTGCTGCCTGCTGGCCCAGCTGCTGCACTTGGACGGCGGCGCGCTGGCGCACCTCTCTTGCTAGGGTGGTGGCCCGGCCTAGCCGGTACCGCTCCAGCGCTATCTGCAGGGCGTATCCCGCCCCCAGACAGGTAAGAACTAGCACTACCTCAATCATGATCACATCACTCCCCTATGGGGAAATTGGTGGGATGGCCGCTCGCTTCAGTCCTACCGGCGAGCGGCCATCCGGCGAAAGGAGAAACCGTAGGCGGGCCAGCACATTGCTGCCTCGCTCAAAGGGTAACATTGCCTGCTATTCATGTCAAGAAAATACAGGGGGCTCAGACCCAGTTGTGTGGGGCGACCGGCCGGTCGCCCCTACTAAGGGCTCAGGCTACGTGTTGAGATGGCTCTGGTTTGATAGAGGCAATCTAGGCCTGGGTCGTGCCAGGTGGCAAGGGTAAATCTCAAATAACCTGTTGGTATACTCGGTTTTCTTGACCGCTTGATTTTGACCTCAGTTTGCAGATTCTGTGGTATTCTAGACGCCCTGGGGGGTTAGCTTATCGTCCAAGCGGCCCTCCCAGTCGGATAAGCCCGCCGCGGAGTGGCGGCGGGCTAGTTCTTGGGTGTGCTTATGACGCTGCAGCGCTGGTGGAATCAAGCCCTGGCTCGCTGGTTAGTGCGCTTTCCAGCCTTGCTGGCGATCTGGTCGCGCACCAGGCGGTTCCGCAAAGCGGAGACCATTCCCTGGATGCCGCTCCAGAAGCCTTTGATCCAGTGCCGCTTAGCCCTGGTGACCACAGCGGGCGTGCACCTGAAGGAGCAGCCCCCGTTTGACATGGCCGATCCCAATGGCGACCCCAGCTTCCGGGAGCTGCCAGGGGCGGTGCAAGCCGAGCAGCTCCGTATCACCCACGACTACTACGATCACCGCGATGCCGACCAGGACATCAACATCGTGTTTCCCATCGACCGGCTGCGGGAGCTGGTGGCGCTTGGTCTCATTGCTGGTGTCGCCCCGCACCACTACGGCTTCATGGGGCACATTGACAAGCATCATGTGGACACTCTGGTTACCAAGACTGCCCCGGAGGTAGCCCGTCGTCTACGGCGCGACCGGGTGGATGCAGTGCTGCTCACCCCTGCCTGAGGGCTCTGCAATCAGTCCGTGGGGCTGATTCAGCGCCTGATTGAGGCAGTGGGGATCCCCACGGTGTCAGTATCCATTAAGCGGGACATTACTGAGCAGGTGCGCCCGCCCCGGGCAGTGTTTCTCAAATGGCCGCTGGGCCATCCCCTGGGTGAGCCGGGGCAGGTGGACCAGCAGACTACGGTACTCCTGGACGTGCTGGAGTTGCTGGTTACTGCTACTGAGCCAGGCGTGATCCGCGACCTACCCTACCGCTGGCGGCGGGAAGAATACCATTTAGCGGCGCGGCTGGAGCAATTTAAGCTGGCGGCAGGAGCGCTCTAGCACTCCTTGGGATCTAACACGTCTAGCACGTTCTGGGGCCAGAGCACGCTTTCCGGGAACACATAGGGCCTGGTAGCGTGTCTGGCCACGACCCGGGGCACCACGCCATGGGCTGCGTCGGTGACGTCATCCATCAGGTTCGTGGGGGCAATCAGGCTGCGCCGCTTTTCGATGCGCTCCAGCCGCTCCTGGCCTAGAGCCGCGTGGTCCTGTTCTAGGGCGCCACTATAGAGCGCCAGCCGGCCCAGGCGGAACGCTGGCCGATCCAGCAGGTTGAGGCGCTTGGCCCGCAGCCTGAGGTGCAAAAGATCCCCGGTGCGCAAGTAAAGGATCCCACCCCGGCGCCGGGCTTCTGGGGTGACGTGCCCAATGGACGCGCCATAGCTCACGCCTGAATAGCGGCCGTCACTGATCAGCACCGCCAGCCGCCGCAGCTCCCGGTTGCTGTTCAGGTACTGGCTGGGAGTGAACATCTCGGGCATGCCAAACGCCTCCGGGCCCTGGCCGCTAATGACAATGGCCAGCTTGAGGATGCGCCGCTGCACCATGAGCTGGTAGAGCTCGGCATCGCCCAGGGCCCGCGCCTGCTCCAGTGGCAGATCCTCTGGGGTACAGTTGTGGCTGAACATGGCCAGGAGCTCATGGCGGGTCACGTCCCAGCGCTGGGGCAGGGCCTGGAGCAGCTTGGTGTCCAACAGGCCGCTGTTGGCGTCGTCTTCGTTTTCGTAGTAGAGCACGAAAGCGGCTTTCTCATCGAACTCGTTCACCTGAGGATCAGGCATGCCGCTGATTTTCACCACCGCAGATTCAAAGAAGTTGCTGCGCAGCACGTCTACGCCCGATATGGAACGGCGCGGCCTGGCCAGGATAATAGGGTTATTGCTGACCCCCAGGGCGCTTAGGTTGGTGGTATCGGCCAAACGCTGCCGCCAGGTGGTGCCAGTGACAGTGGGAGCATCCAGGTCTACCGGCACGCCGTTTTGCATCAGCTCAAACAGCACCGTCTCCATGCCCCGGATCTTGCCGTCGCAGCACTGCTGGGCCAGCGCAAAGATGTCCCGCCCCTGGGTGAGGCTGTAGTCAAACAGGTCGGGGATGGGGGTGCTGGTGTGGATGCGCTCTAGGTCGAAGAGGCTGAAATCGTACCCAGCGTAGATCATGGCCGCCACCAGGTGCTTCACCAGATTGGTGGAGCCGCCGGTGGTGCTGTGCACCCGCACACAGTTGGCGAAGTTCTTGGCCACCATGTGGAACACGCTGTAGTCGGGGTTGTTGCAGAAGGTGAACAGCGCGTCCACTGCAGCATTGACCCGCTCCTGGTCGGGAGGCGCGGTGAGCAGCTCCAGCGCCGGGTGGACCAGTCCCAGCGCCGCCACACAATGTCGGCTGCTGTTGCCCGTGCCGTTAAAGGCACAGATGCCTCCTGCCTCGTGGCAGGTGTTGGCTGCTAGGCGCTTCTCTAGCGCCTTGTGCTGCTCCTGGCTGAGCAGGCCGCGCTGCACCGTTCTAGTGAGCACCCCCAGGAAGGCCTGGTTGGAGGAGCACTGCAGGATGTAATTCAGGGTATCGCGCAGGTCATCGCCAATAGCCTTCTCCCCCTGGGCATCAGCCCGGGCTGCCAGGTCCAGTAGCTCCTGGCGTAAATTGTCAGGAATAGTGCCGCCGCGCAGCACATGGGCGGGAGCAAAGCTGGCGAACACAGGTGCATCGCCCCGCCGCTGGCGGAGCACGTCCAGAAGTGCCAGCCCCGCTACTACTGCCAAGGGCTGCTTGTCGCAGCCCTGCAGCACAAAAGCACCGTGGTACGATTGCGCCTCCATCTGGTTCACCACCATGGCCGCCATCTCGTTGCGCGACGCCAGCGAGTAGCACATCCCGATGTTGCTCTGGGCAGTGCCGTCGCACAGCACCGGCACGCTGAACCAGAAGGGCACGCCGCCTTGCTGCCAGATGCGGTGCGCGGCGCGGAAGGCGGTCTGGTAGTCCATAAGGTGCGCCGGGTGATCGGGCGAGCCACCAATAATAGCAATGCGCGGGGCGTTGTAGTCCAGCCGGTCCACAATCTCAGCTAGCTCGATCTTGGGGCTGCGCGGCTTCAGTTCCTTGCGCGCCCGGTCCAAGAGCGCCGCTACCGTGATGGGCTCGTTAGCCTTGCCTTGAACCTCATAGTGGTAAGGGTTGCTGCCTCGCTCAATCACCATTTTCCGCGCCACCTCTGTCACCACCCTTTCCCAGAAACAGGTATGGGGCATTATACGCTGCTGCCGAGCAACCCTCGACCTTGTCTGGTCGAGAAGGCATTCCAGCCATACATTGGTGTCCACCAAGTAACGGGTTAGTTGCGGTAATCTCTCAAGGCACCCGCCCAATCCTGGCGCAATTTTCTCCCAGGCTTTGGGGCCTGTCTCTCTATCAGAAACTGTACAAAATCCTCCACCTCTTTTTCCAACTCAGGAGGTAGCTTCTTAATCAGTTCCTCCATTGTTTGGCGAGCAGCCTTGTTGTCCTGGGAACAGCCTACCATGATGCAGATGCCTAGTAGACGTTATAGCAGCCGCCGCTGGTGGGCGCGGGCAGTGAGTTCGTCATGGAAGCGGGGGTCGGCAATGGCAATGAGGGCCTTGGCGCGTTCGCGTAGCGAGCGCCCCCACAAGTCAGCTATGCCGTGCTCGGTAACCACCAGGTGGATGTCGCCGCGGCTGGTCACCACGCCAGCGCCAGGCGGCAGCTCTGCCACAATGCGGGAGACCGTGCTGCCCTTGGCGGTGGAGGGGAGGGCAATCACCGGCCGGCCGTGCGCCGCCCGGCTAGCGCCCCGCACGAAATCCACCTGGCCCCCAATGCCAGAATAGATATAGGTGCCGATGGAGTCCGATGCCACCTGGCCGGTGAGGTCTATGGCAATGGCTGAGTTCACCGCCACCATGTGGTCGTGCTGCGCCACAATGAACGGGTCGTTGGTGTAGTCAGAAGGGTGCATCTCCACTATGGGATTGTTGTCCACCCAGCTGTAGAGTTCGCGGCTGCCCATGAGGAACGAGGCTACCACCTTGCCGCGGTGGATGGGTTTCTTCTCGCCGTTGACCACCCCTGCCTCCACCAGTTGCATCACCCCGTCAGAGAACATCTCGGTGTGCACCCCTAGATCGCGCTTGTCGGTCAGTGCAGCCAGCACTGCGTCGGGGATGGTGCCAATGCCCAACTGGAGCGTGTCGCCGTCTTCCACCAGAGTAGCCACATTCTCCCCGATTCGCCTGGCCACCTCATCTGGCGTCTCGCGCTTCAGCTCCGGCAGTTCGTAGTCCACTTCCACCACTGCTGACAGGCGAGAAACGTGGATGAATGAGTCGCCCAAAGTACGCGGGTAGCGGTGGTTCACCTCGGCAATCACGTGCTTGGCCAGGTGTGCCGCCGGCTTCACTACATCTACTGACACGCCAAAGGAGCAGAAGCCGTGTTCGTCTGGCGGAGACACCTGGGCTAGCACCACATCAATAGGCAGCCGCTGGGCAATCAGCCGGGGAATTTCCGAGAGGAATATCGGGGTGTAGTCGGCCCGGCCCTCGTTCACGGCCTCGCGCAAATTGGCCCCTACAAACAGGGCATTGGCTCTAAACGCCTGGCGGTGCTGGGGCTGGTCGTAAGGCGCTTCGCCCAAGGTGAGCAGTGCCGCGATCTCCACATGGCGCAGCTCGCTGCTGCGGGCGCACAGGGCGTCGAGCAAGCTGCGGGGTACACCGGCATTGGCAGATACCGTGATCCGCTGGCCGCTCTGCACTAATCGTACTGCCTCCTCGGCGCTCATGAGCTTTGAGCGGTAGGCGTTTTCCCAGCTCATAGCCTTCCTCCCAGCAACTGCTCCAGCGGGGCCGCCTCGACTCCCAGCACCTGCGCCAGCGAGGCCCGCACCGGTGTGCCCTGGTACAGCGCCACAGCGCTGCTCAGAGGATGGCCGGCGCGCAGCGCTGTGGCCAGTTCTCCAGGGACTGCGGCCAGCAGTGGGACCACTGCGTGGGAAAGCGCATGGCTGGCAGTGCGCGCCACCAGCGCTGGAGTATTGGGGACACAATAGTGCAGCACGCCATGGGCCCGAAACACCGGATCTTCCAGAGTGGTGGGGCGGCTGGTTTCTACACATCCCCCCTGGTCAATGGAGAGGTCGAGAATCACCGCGTCAGGGCGCATGCGCTGCACAGTCTCAGTGGACACCAGTACTGGTGCGCGTTCGCCTGGAACCAGCACCGCCCCCACCAGCACGTCGGCATAGGCCACCGAGCGGGCGATGGTCACTTCATCAGCGTGCACCAGGGCTACCCGGCCAGGCAGCGACGCTTCCGCCGCCCGCAGGCGGCGCGTATCTACGTCCAGCAAGGTGACCTGCGCTCCCAGCGCCGCAAAGGCCCGGGCGGCGTTACCGCCCACGGTGCCGGCGCCCAGGATCACTACCTCTGCTGCTGCCACACCAGGGACCCCAGAGAGCAGTACCCCCCGGCCGCCCGAAGGCGTCTCCAGCCAGCGACCGGCTATTTGCGGGCAGAGCCTGCCAGCCAGCTCGCTCATGGCAGTCAGGATCGGCCGCTCATCGCCGATCTGTAGCTGCTCAAAGGCCAGGGCGGTAATGTGGCGCCTCGCCAGGGTTTCCAGCTGCTCCTTAGGGGCGGCTGCTAGGTGGAGGAAGCCCGCCACCGCGCCGCCTGCTGGCAGGAGGGCCACTTCCTCAGGAGTGGGGTGGCTGACCTTCACCACCAGGTCGCCGCGGCCAAAGGCCTCTTCCCGCGACCAGACCAGCCTGGCTCCGGCTGCTTCGTACTCAGTGTCGCTGTAGCCCGCGCCCTCGCCGGCGCCGGCTTCCACGAACACCCGGTGCCCGGCAGCCAGTAGGCCGGCGCAGCCCCGGGGCGTGACGGCTACCCGCTTTTCCAGCCCCCGGCACTCGCGGGGGATCGAGATCTCCATGAGCTACCTCCTTACCCGCTTGGCCATGAGGATGTCGGGCTTGGCAAGCCCGTTGGCATCGGGCACTGCTCCGATAATGACGAACCCCAGCTTCTGATAGAACTCGTAAGGGTGGCGGCGCAGGTTCTTGATATTGACTAGGTGCTCCAGCACGTTGGGGTAGAGGTCCACTCCTGTGAGGCTAGTCTGGCCATCTTCGTCATCAGTGCCTACTACAATAGTGAGCCCGCCCCGCGCTCGCACCTGCTCTTCTAGATCAACCACCAGGGTGCGGCCTATGCCCTGGCCCTGGCAATCTGGCCTGACCACCAGGGGGTGCAGTTCCCATACCTTTCCGCGGTACTGGCTGATGCCACCTACCCAGCCTAAGATCGCGCCCTGGTCGTCAACCGCTACTCGGCTAATGCGGTCTGGGGCGAAAGATTCCCGCACCTCTTCTAGTGCTGAGGCTATATCCGGCCAGGCATGGGGCCAGTGCTCTTTGAAGCCGGCTACCAGCAGCGCGGCTGCCTGGTAGATAGCCTGCTCGTCACCAGGACGGAGATCGACAATGCGCCAACCCATGGCCAGGGTATCTACCTGCTGCCAGGACGGCACGCATCCCGGTAGCTATTTCGGTCAGCGCCAGCCCCACCGGCTGCCGGCTGGCCCCTTGGGGTAGAGGGCCAGGGCAAATTGCAGCTCATCCCAGGTGCTGGGCACTGCCAGATCGTGCCCGAAGCGTGCCCGAAACGCCCGCTGCCTCCGTTTCACTCTCAGCCTCCTTCCACACCCCGAGCGCTGCAGCCCTCTTATCCTATCTAGCCACTGGTCTGCCTGCCAGGGGAACGGGCCAGCCTGGGACGCCGTATCATGGTCCAGAATGCGGCGATCAGGCCGCAGGTGTCATGAGAGGAGTAGATGTATGCTGTTTTTCGATCCCTTGTATCTGGTCCTAATGATGCCTGCCATACTTCTGGCCCTCTGGGCGCAAGTGCGGGTGTCGGCGGCATTTAGCCAGTATCAGCGTATGGCGAGCCGTTCGGGGCTGTCTGGCGCTGAGGTGGCGCGCCACCTGCTAACGGCGCGGGGGCTCAGTGACGTGCAGGTAGAGCGGGCACAGGGTTTCCTCACCGACCATTACGATCCCCGGACGAAGACCCTCCGGCTTTCCCAGGCCACCTATGACAGCCGGTCGGTAGCGGCCCTGGGGGTAGCGGCCCACGAGACCGGCCATGCACTGCAGCACGCCGATGGCTATGCGCCGCTGCAGTTTCGCAGTGCCATTGTCCCAGTTATCTCCCTGGGGAGCCGGCTGCTCCCTTGGCTGATTATCATCGGGATTTTCGGCGGGCTCCTGCAGCAGCCTGGTCCTTTCGCTTATGTGTTCATCGCTATCCTCTTCGGCATCGCTGGGTTTTCGCTGGTCACGCTGCCGGTGGAGTTCAACGCTTCTCACCGTGCTCTGGCGCTGCTCTCCAGCTCCGGGGTGCTGGCCCGGGATGAGCTGGACGGCGCCAGCAAAGTGCTCAACGCTGCAGCCCTCACCTATGTGGCGGCGGCAGTGGGGGCCCTGCTGCAGCTCCTGTACTGGCTGGTACGCCTGGGCCTGTTGGGCGGGCGGAGGCGCGACTAGCTGGCCAGGCTGGGGCCACCTGAGCCGGTATAATGCCTCATAACTTATGACCCTCCGCCTGTCGATTCTGGGCTCTACTGGTTCTATCGGCACCCAGACGCTGCAGGTGGCTTCCTGGCACGGCTGGGAGGTGGTGGCCCTGGCGGGAGGAAACCGCTGGGAGCTACTGGTGCAGCAGGCCCTGGCCCATTGCCCCCGGCTGGTGTCAGTGGCTGAGCCTCACTACCAGGCAGTGCGCTCGGCGCTGCCCGGTAGCATCCAGGTGCTGGCTGGGGCTGGGGGCAATCTGGCAGTAGCTGAGGAGCCGGCGGACACTATAGTCTCAGCTATCCCGGGGCTGGCTGGGCTGGCGCCGACGCTAGCTGCTGCCCGCGCTGGCCGCCGGGTGGCGCTGGCCAATAAGGAGTCGCTGGTGTGCGCCGGGCCGCTACTCATCCAGGCGGCTGGCAATGGCGGCCGGCTGGTGCCAGTGGATTCTGAGCACTCGGCTTTGTGGCAGTGCCTGGTGGGGGAGCCCAAAGAGGGTATTGCTGCGCTGGTGCTCACTGCCTCCGGTGGGCCATTTCGCACCAAGCGCGACCTGAGCCAGGTGACCGTGGAGCAGGCCCTGGCGCACCCCAACTGGCGGATGGGCCCCAAAGTCACCATTGACTCGGCTACCCTGATGAATAAGACTCTGGAGGTACTGGAGGCGTACTTTCTGTTCCAGTTGCCGCTGAATCAGGTGGAAATCGTCATCCATCCCCAGTCCGTGGTGCATTCCCTGGTGCGCTTTAAGGACGGCTCTATCAAGGCGCAGCTGGGGCCACCTGACATGCGCATCCCCATCCAGTACGCCCTCACGGCGCCGCAGCGGCCCCAGGCGCCGCTGGAGCCCTTCCCGCTTACCGGCGCGCTGGAGTTCTACCCGCCAGACTTTGAGCGGTTCCCCTGCCTGCGCCTGGGATATCAGGCGGGGGAAATGGGCGGCACGGCGCCGGCGGTGCTCTCGGCAGCCGACGAGGTGGCAGTGGCGGAGTTCCTGGCAGGCCGCATCAGGTATCTGGATATTTACCAGGTGGTGAGCACGGTGCTGGGCGAGCACCAGCCTGCCGTGCTGGGGCTGGAGCAGATTTTCGCTGCCGATCGCTGGGCCAGGGAGCGAGCGCAAGCAGTGGCGGCGGCGCTGCGCGCCTAGTAAGCTAGAGCCACCCCAGCTGGCTGGGGCCAGGGAAGAGCATGAGGACTTTCACGCTAGTAGAGGCCAGAGCGCTCCTGCCTCAGGTCAAGGCAGTGGCCCGGGAGCTAGAGCATCAGGTGGATGAGCTCCGCCAGGTGGTGGCAGACCTGGAGCGGATGGGGGTCAACACTTCCAGGTCTGCTCTGGACAAGTACAACAAGCAGGTGGAGAAGGAGTTCCTGGAATCGGCTGTTAGGCAGCTAGCCGAGCACTTGGAATCGCTGGGCTGCCGGCTCAAGGGCATAGAGCCGATCCTAGTCGATTTCCCCGCGGTGTACAAGGGGCAGGCCATTCTGCTGTGCTGGCGGGCGGGGGAGGAGCAGATCAATTTCTGGCACGACCGGCACACGGGCTTTGCCGGGCGCCGCCCGGTGGAAGAGCTGCTGGACGACGAGGCCATCATCGGCTACAAGCCCATGGCGTGATCAGGTAGCCCCGGAGGCGGACACAGTGGTCTGCTCTACGGCATATTTAACGTGGTCAGCACCTCGACCACGGCGGTTTGCCGCCGCTCCAGGGCCTGGGTGATGGCTTCGCCTACCTGCCCAGGGCGGCAGCGGTAGCCCAAAGCACCCATGGCCTCTGCCAGCTGGGCGAAGTTCACTGGGCTCAGGTCGGCGGCTATAGTGCGTCCATACTCCTTGAGCTGGAAACGCTTGATCATGGCGTACGCGCCGTCGTTGACCACAATGACGATGACTGGCAACCGGTGCTGCACGGCACTGGCCAGCTCGCCACAGGTGTAGAGCATGCCGCCGTCGCCCACTATGGCCGCCACGGGCTGCCCGGGCCGCCCCGCCTGGGCGCCTATAGCAGCGGGCAGGGCAAAGCCCAGGGTGCCAAATCCCCGGGGGCTGAGGAAGCTGCGCGGGGCGTAAACCGGGAAAATACGGGTGGCCCGGTAGGCCAGAAGCGTCATGTCGCCTACCAGGATGGTGTCCCGGGGCAGGGCGGCGCGGATTTCCTCCAAGAGGGCAGTCTCTAGTGGGCCATCCTGCCTGGCCTGCTGCAGTTCCTGCTGGCGCACGGCGCTGGCATCGGCCCAGGGGGCCTTGGTGGGTAGGAGCGGCAGCAGCTGGCGCAGGGCGGTGCGGGCGTCGGCAGCCAGCCCGACCCTGGCCGGCACCACCTTGCCGAGCTCCAAAGGATCGAGGTTGATCTGCACCGTGTTCTCGGGGAAGGGTATGGCCAGGCCAAGTTCCGGTGCCCACAGGTTAGCTCCCACCAGGAGCGCCCCATCTGCCTGGGAAAATAGCTCCCTGGTCGCGTCGCCATTCCAGCGGCCCCGCAGCCCGGTGGCGCTGCCCAGCGCTAAGGGGTGGTCTTCGGGGATCACCCCTTTGCCGCTGGCGCTGGTGGCAATTGGGGCGCCCAGCTTCTCCGCCAGTTGCACCAGTTCTCTAGCGGCGTCCAGGGCGCCGCCGCCAGCATAGATCACCGGCCGTTTGGCCCGGCCCAGGGCCTCGGCGGCCTGCTGCACCAGCTCAGGAGGGGCTCCAGCCAGGGCGCCAGTGGTGCGCAGTGAGCGGGGCGGCTCGGCCTCGGCACTGAGCACATCGGTAGGGATTTCTGCATAGGCAGGCCGGGGCCGGCAGGAGCGCAGGTAGCGCATGGCTTCCGCTAGCGCTTCGGCGATCTGGTCTGGCATCTCCACCCGCCTGGCCCAGCCGGAAAGAGGCTTGGCCACCGCCAGCTGGTCAGGCATTTCGTGCAAGACGCCCAGCGCCAGCCCCTGGTAGCGCCGCTCCACCCCGGCGGCAATTAAGAGCAGGGGCGACGAGTCGGCGTAGGCCTCGCCCAGCGGCGTCAGCGCATAGGTGACGCCCGGGCCGCCAATGGTCAGGGCTACACCAAGCTGGCCAGTGGCCCGGGCATAGCCGTTGGCGGCAAACGCCACGCCCTGCTCGTGGCGAGCCAGGATGTGGGTGATACCGGAATCCAACAGGGCGTCGTAGATAGGCAGGTTGTGGACTCCAGGGATGCCAAAAACAGTGCGCACCCCCCCGGCCTGGAGCGCGTGTACCACCAGTGCGCCACCTCTCATAAGTCACCTCCTCGCTGCATAACTCTATCTCATATGCACTCACCGGCGGCAAACCGCGCCCTGGCGCTTAGAGAGGAACTCCTCGCAGGTGACCTGACCCCAGGTAGGGGCACCCCCCCGGGGGTGCCCGGTTTGGGGCTGATCAGGGCGGCCACAGGGGGCCGCCCCTACCCCTGCGTTTCATCCTGCGCGGGTGCGCCCTGGCGCTTAGAGAGGGAAGCCGCTACCATGGTGGCCGTATGGCTGGGGCAAAGGCAGCGCCGCGCCCCCTGGGGAAGTGGTGGGCACGCTGGCGGGCAGTGTGGAACCGCCATGCACTCCCGGTGCTACGCTGCTCCCTGTGCCAGCGGCCCCAGGCTGTAGCTGGCCGCCTCTTGGAAGGCTGTGGGCAGTTTCTTTGTGCTGACTGCGTCACGGTCTACCTGGCGGTCACCACGGCAGTAGCGGCGGCTGGCTGTGCTTTTTGCTGCAAGCCAGCTAACCTGGTGCGCAGGCTGGTGGGTACTCCCCAACTGGCAATCTGCAACGAGTGCCTGGCCCGGGCCAGGGCCATTCTCTATCCGCCGCCAAAACCAGTGGAGCCGCCTGATCCCCTGCTGCCACCCAGAGGGCCCAAGCGCCCTGGGCCGCGCTTCTGATCAGCGCTGGGGGCTGGTGATATCGGCAGCCAGCCCCATGATCCGCCCGGCGGAGACGCAGCGCTGCCCGGTAGTCTTGAATGCCGAGAGCACACTGGCGGTCACCGCCAGGTCCAGTTTGGCGCGTCCAGCACAATCACTCCTTTGACCGTGCCACGGCCCAGGGTCGTGCCAGTAGCAAGCGCTGCACCTTGACGTTGCTTCTGTACCAGGGGCAGCGGGAAGTCTGGCGGAACCCGGCTCGGGGCAGGCCGTGCCCCTCCACTGGCGTACTCCCTCAGGAAATAACCCTGGCCGAACCGCTTGTGCAGCCGGGTGGTACTCTACATCGGGGTGATAGTGGTGGCGGACCGGCCCAAGATCCTGGTGGTAGAAGACGAGGAGAACCTGGCGCGGCTCTTGGAGCTGGAGCTATCCGAAGAGGGATATGACGTGGTGGTGGCCCTGGACGGCATCAATGGCCTGTCAGCCGCCCGGGAGCACAGCCCGGACCTGGTGCTTTTAGACGTGATGCTGCCTGGCATCTCCGGCCTGGAGGTGGCGGCGCGGCTGCGGAAAAGCTCCAATATCCCCATTATTATGCTCACCGCCCGGGCCGAGAGCGAGGACCAGGTGAAAGGCCTGGATGCTGGCGCCGACGACTACGTGGTCAAGCCTTTCTCCATTGAGGTGCTATTGGCTAAGATCCGGGCGCAGCTCCGCCGCACCCGTCCTGGGGCAGAAGGCCCCATCCGCTACGCCGATCTGGTGCTCAACCCCCAGACCAGGGAGGCCTGGCGGGGCACGAAGCGCCTAGACCTCTCGGCCCGGGAGTTTGACCTGTTGGAGCTATTTATGCGCCACCCTGGCCGGGTGTGGGGCCGGATGGAGATTGAAGAGCGGGTGTGGGGGGAATACGGCGAGTCCAATGTGGTGGATGTGTACGTGGGCCGGCTGCGCCGCAAGCTGGAGGAGGCCGGCAGCGGCCGGTTGCTATACACCGTGCGCGGGGCGGGCTATGCCCTCAGGGAGCGGCTGTGAGCCTGAGTGCCCTGTAGGCCCCTATGTGGCAGTTCTTCTCCTCCATCCGCTTCCGCCTGGCGCTGATCCTGAGCGCTATTCTAGCCGCTGTGGTGCTGGCCCTGGCGGC
>JACQHA010000263.1 GCA_016199255.1 Deinococcus sp. | reverse complement strand
CGGGAGGCCGAGCGGCGCTTCCGGGAGCTGGTGCAGGGGCTGGATGCCATTGTGTGGGAGGCTGACGCCAGCTGGCAGTTCAGCTTTGTGAACCAGAAGGTGGAGAAGATCTTGGGCTATCCGGTGGAACAGTGGCTGGCCGAGCCCAATTTCTGGTTCAACCATATTCATTCTGACGACCGGGAGCAGGTGGTCAGTAGCTGCCAGGCAGCGGCAGCCGAGGGCCGGAACCATGAATTTGAGTGCCGGTTCACAGCCGCTGATGGCCGCATTGTCTGGCTGCATGACACGGTGCGGGTGGTGCAAGACGCCCAGGGCGGGCCCCGGCAGCTCACCGGCGTCATGGTAGATATTACTGAGCTGAAGCGCCTGGAGGAGCAGCTGCGGCAGTCGCAGAAAATGGAGGCAGTGGGGCGGCTGGCGGGGGGCGTGGCCCATGACTTCAACAATCTGCTCACCGCCATTACTGGCTACGCTGATCTTTTAATCCTGCGCCTGGGCCCCAGCGACCCCCGGCACCGCCATGCTGAGGAGATCCAGAAAGCTGCCGACCGGGCGGCGGCGCTCACCCGCCAGCTCCTGGCCTTTAGCCGCAAGCAGATGCTGCAGCCCACCCTTCTGGACCTGAATGCGGTGGTGCGCAACATGGAGCAGCTCCTGAGCCGGCTGATTGGCGAGGACATCAAGCTGGTCACGTTGCTGGCGCCGGAGCTGGGCAAGGTGCAGGCCGACCAGGGGCAGTTGGAGCAGGTGATTCTCAATCTAGCGGTGAACGCCCGCGACGCCATGCCCCAGGGAGGCACCCTCACCATTGCCACCGCCAACTGGCTCGTAGACGAGCCCGTGGCCTCCCAGATTGGGGTACCGGCTGGGGCTTATGTGGAGTGCTCAGTGAGCGATACCGGCTGTGGCATGGACCGGGAGACCCAGTCGCACATTTTCGAGCCTTTCTTCACCACCAAGAAATCCGGCACCGGCCTGGGGCTGGCGACGGTGTACGGGATTATCACCCAGAGCGGCGGCGGCATCACGGTAGCCAGCGCCCCAGGGCGCGGCGCCACTTTCCAGATCTACTTGCCCCAGGTGGAAGGCACTGTGGTGCTCCCGGGGCCCCAGGCGCGCCCCAGTGTGGCCCGGGGGGTGGAGACAGTGCTGGTGGTGGAAGATGAGCCAGCGGTGCGGGCCCTGGTGCAGGAAGTGCTGCAGCAGTATGGCTACCAGGCGCTGGCGGCGGCTAATGGGCGGGATGCCCTGGCGCTTTGTGAGCGGCATGCCGGCCCTATCCACCTGCTGGTGAGCGATGTGGTGATGCCCCAGATGAGCGGCCCAGAGGTGGCGCAGCGCTTACTGGCCCAGCGGCCGGAGCTGCGGGTGCTGTACGTCTCCGGCTATACCGACGATGCGGTGGTGCGGCACGGGGTCCGGGAGGCGGGGATGGCATTCTTGCAGAAGCCCTTTACCCCTGAGACCCTGGCCCACAAGGTGCGCGAGGTGCTTGCCGCCCCCAAGAAGGGGTAAGTGCCGGGCTCCCAGGGTCAGTATCAGAGCTGGGTTCTCACAGCGGTTTGCGAAAAGGTTGATTATCCCTGGTAGGGGCGGACCTATGTGTCCGCCCTCGTCCTGGAGCTGGGGCAGCCACACAGGGCTGCCCCTACATAGGATCACCTTTTGCGAAACCCGCTATCAGATTGAGCCTGAGCTTCCTTTCTCCCGAGTCGTAAACAGCGTAGCCCGACCAGGGCGATGGATGTGCTGAGCCAGGGGAAGCCTGCCCCTGGCTTTCTGGGCCACTGGCCAGGCTGAGCTGGGCTGGCTCTGGGGTAAACTGCCAGTTGTAAAGCTGCTCCAGGTTGAGATCTTGCATGACCATGTCGCCAAAATCGCCGATGCTCTGCCGCACCCCTACGTAATAGGCCAGCTTGCCGTTACGCAAGATGATCCAGCGGCAGTCATCATGCGGCACCACCGTGCCCGTAGCCAAGAAGATCTCCGGGACGCCCGCCGCCCGGGGGGAGCGGAGCACATTGGCAATGCCCAGCTGCGACGCAATGTTGCAGATAATGCCTAAGGGGCCGTGCCATGCCTCCCGCAGGCGCCAGATGGTCTCTAGGTGCTGGTTTATGGTGAAGCCAGAGCCAATAATCCCGTCCACCAGCACTACGCTGGCGGTGCCGGTGGGATCACTCTGTAAGAGGGAGTAGAGCTGGTCATCGTCAATGCCCAGCCGCACTGTGAGGTAGTTATGCTGCCGGCCCTGTAAGGCCAGCCGGACCCCCACCCCGGTGCAGATCCCGCCCCGGGGGATCACTAAAATGGTAGGGTTGGAGTTCAGGCAGCGGACGCTTTGCAAGAGGGTAGAGGCAATGGCAAAGGCGTGCTGGCACACACTGCGGCGGAAGGCTTCGCCTCCAAGGTTGGTGGCGACCTGGCTCAAGAGGGGGTGCCAGACAGTGAGTACTGGGCCCTCCCAGGTGGCCTGGCAGGGCTCCAGCAGCGCCTGTTGCCACAGCGGCGCAGGAGCCGGCTGAGAGGGAGCAGAGGGGTAGCGCAAAGATTGCATAGACCAGCAGCCTCGCCGTGACCGCCCGGGCAGCAGCTCCTGGGCTAGTGGATGCCATTACCCATCACAAGTCACTAACACTGGCCGGGGTTTGCCCAGGGTGCAGGCTCATAAGCCGGTGCTATGGCTTTTGTCGTATAGCTGGGAGGGTAAGGTGGCAGATGGATGACCAGCGCCGCATCGCCTATTTTTCCATGGAGATTGGCCTAGAGGCCGGGATGCCCACCTATAGTGGGGGGCTGGGCGTCCTGGCTGGTGACACTATTCGCTCCGCGGCCGATTTGGAAGTCTCGATGGTGGCGGTCACGCTGCTGCACCGCAAAGGGTACTTTTCTCAGCAGCTGGATGCCAGTGGCTGGCAGCGGGAAAAGCCGGTGGACTGGATTATCGAGAAATACCTGACCGAAATGCCCCCTAGAGCAGCGGTGAGCATCGAGGGGCGCACTGTATCCTTGCGCGCCTGGCGGTATTTGGTGATGGGGCTGGGAGGCTTTCAGGTGCCGGTGTATTTCCTCGATAGCGACCTGCCGGAGAATACTGAGTGGGACCGCACCCTGACCCACTTTCTCTATGGGGGCGACCAGTACTACCGGCTGTGTCAGGAAGTCATCCTGGGTATAGGCGGGGTGCGGATGCTGCGGGCCCTGGGCTATAGCAACATTGAGCGGTTTCACCTGAACGAGGGGCACGCCAGCCTGCTCACTCTAGAGCTCTTGGACGAAGAGGTGCAGAAAGCCGAGAGGCGAAAAATCACCCGGAGCGATGTTGAGGCAGTGCGCAAGAAGTGCATCTTCACTACCCATACGCCCGTGCCTGCTGGACACGATCAGTTCCCTATCGACTCAGTGACGCGGGTTTTGGGACACCGGGCAGAGTTTGTGGAGATGAAAGACCTGTTTCGTACTGATGGCATGGTCAATTTGACCTACCTGGCGCTCAGCCTGAGTCACTATGTGAATGGCGTGGCCAAAAAGCACGGGGAAGTTTCCAGGCTGATGTTTGCCGGCTACGCCATCGATGCCATCACCAATGGCGTCCATGCCGCCACTTGGGTGGCCCAGCCTCTCCAGGAACTCTATGATCGCCATATCCCCGATTGGCGACAAGATAACTTCAGCCTGCGCTATGCCCTGAGTATCCCCAGGGAGGAGCTATGG
>JACQHA010000262.1 GCA_016199255.1 Deinococcus sp. | reverse complement strand
CCCTGGTCATGCCCTCCCACTGGCCGTAGTGGGCCTCGCGCAGCCGGGGGTCAATAAAAATCGGCACCGGCTGGTGGGACAGGGCCAGTTCTACTGTCTCCCGGCAGCGCACCAGATCAGAGGTGTAGGCACTGGCTGGCGCCAACTCTGCCAGCCGGGGCGCCAGCTGCCGGGCTTCCTGCCGCCCGGTCTCGTCCAGCGGCACGTCACTCTGCCCCTGGTAGCGGTTATCCCTGTTCCAGATTGTGCTGGCATGGCGCACCAGGACCAGTCTGGTGGCCGTACTGGGCATTAGAGCTCAATGCCCTTCTGGGCAGCGATTCCCCGGTCGAAGGGGTGCTTGATCTTGCGCATTTCCGTGACCAGGTCGGCCAGGGCTATGAGCTCCGGCGGGGCGTTCCGCCCGGTGATGACCACGTGCATGCCTAGCTGCCGGTTCCTGATGACCTCCGAAACCTCACCTATGTCCAGCCAGCCGTAGTTGAGGGGATAGGTCAGCTCGTCCAGGATCACCATGCTGTATTGGCCAGACTGGATCTTCTCCTTGGCCACTGCCCAGCACTCCTGGGCGGTGCGGCGGTCCCGCTCTAAGTTGGCCGAGTCCCAGGTAAACCCGTCCCCTAATGGGATCATCTCCACGCCCAGGCGCTCCGCCGCCAGGTGCTCGCCGCAGCGCAAGTTGCGGCTCTTCATAAACTGCAGCATCACCACCGGCAACCCGTGGCCCCACTGGCGCAAAAGCAACCCCAGAGCAGCGGTAGTTTTTCCCTTGCCGTCGCCGGTGTGCACAATGACTAATCCCTGTTTAGCGCTCACATTCCTCCCTCTCATCATACGGGTCGGCGGGGCGGGGGAAGGGTGCTGGGCTAGGTTACCGGCTCCGCCGGGGGGCGGGACGCCCTGACCTTCAGGTTACCGGCTCCGCCGGGGGGCGACGAGTCCCGGAGGGCGAGTCCCGTGACGCCCTGACCTTTGTGAAAGCACCACCGGCTCCCCGCTCTGGGGGTGGGGCACCACCATCACCTCGGCGCCGTATACCTCGCGCACGTGCGCCTCGGTGATCACCTCTGCTGGGGGGCCCTGGTAGCGCACTGCGCCCTGGCAGAGGAGCAGGATGTAGTCGCAGATGCTGGTGGCCAGGTTCAGGTCGTGCATCACCAGGAGCACTGCCAGGCCGCTTTGGACCAGGGTCCTGATTGAATCCAAAGTAGCCAGCTGGTGGTGCAGGTCCAGATGGGCCGTGGGCTCATCGAGTAGTAGCGCCTCTGGCTCCTGGGCCAGGGCCAGGGCCAGCGCCAGGCGCTGGCGCTCCCCACCAGAGAGCTGCTCCACCCGGTGCATGGCTAGCTCCAGGGTGCTGGTGCGCTCCAGCGCCGAGTGGCAGATGGCCAGGTCTTTAGGCCCCTCACTGTCCCAGAGCTTGAGATGAGGGGTGCGGCCCAGGAGCACCACCTCTAAAGCGGTGAAACCTTCTGGCAGGTGGGGGTTCTGGGGCACCAGCGCCACCTTTTTGGCCAGCTCCAGGCGGGGAATAGTATGCACTGGCCGCTGGTCCCACTCAATGGTGCCCTGGGCGCGCAGCGCCCCGGTCAGGCAGCGCAGAAGCGTGGACTTGCCGGAGCCATTGGGGCCCAGTACCCCCAGCACCTGGCCGGCGGCTAGGGTGAAGCTGATTCCATTGAGCACCGGCTTGGGTCCGTAAGCGAAGTGCAGGTCGCGCACCAAGAGATTCATGCCCCTAGCTCCTTGCGGCGCTGCCGCAGTAGGTACAGAAAGAACGGCGCCCCGCAGAAGGCGGTCACCACCCCTACGGGCAGCTCCGCCTGGGGAAAGAGGGTGCGGGCAGCAGTGTCGGCGGCCATGAGGAAAATGGCGCCGGCCAGCGCCGACATAGGCAGGAGGAAGCGGTAGTCAGGGCCCCAGAGTAACCGCACCGCGTGGGGAATCAAAAGCCCTACAAAGCCAATCAGGCCGCTCACTGACACCGCCGCCGCCACCAGCAGGGTGGTGGCCACCATCAGCCAGAACTTCAGGCGCTCTATCTCAATGCCCAGGTGCAGCGCTCCCTCATCGCCTAGCTGCAAGGCGTTCAGGAGCCGCGCCGAGACCAAAAGCGCCAGCGCTGCCGGCACCATGTAGGGCAGAGCGGTGCCCACCCGTTCCCAGCTGGCGGTGCCAAAGCTACCCAGCAGCCAGGCCAGGATGATCTGGGCCCGGTCCTCGCTCAGGATCAGGATCAGCGAGGTGACCGCCGTGAGCAGCGACCCCAGCGCCACCCCGGCCAGCAAGAGGGTCACCACCGGTGCGCTGCGTCCTACCCTGGCCAGGAGATACACCGCCAGTGCCGCCCCCAGGGCGCCGGCAAAGGCCAGAACCTGGGTGGCCCCCAGCCCGAAGGGCAAAGTCAGGCCAAAGGCCAGGGCCAAAGAAGCGCCTACGCTGGCGCCGCCGGCTACGCCCAGCAGGTAGGGGTCGGCGAGGGGGTTGCGGAACAGCCCCTGGTAGCTGGCGCCGGCTACGGCCAGGGCGGCGCCCACCACCCCGGCCAGCGCCACCCGGGGCAGGCGCACCTGGAGCAAAATGGGGGCCCAGCTCCGGGGAAAGTCGCCTGGGATGCCTCCCGGGAAGAGCTGGCCGACCAGCAGGCGCCAGATAGCGCCAGGAGGGATGGGTACCGAGCCCACTGCGGTACTAAGCACCGCTGCCAGCCCTAGGACCACGAGCCCCCCTAGAAGCGTTGCCCAGCGCTGCTGGCGCAGGTAGTAGCCCATTTAGAACTGCTCCGGGTAGAGTGCCCGGGCTAAGAACTCCAGCGCGTCCACCACCCGCGGCCCTGGCCGGGAGAACCAGCTGGTCTGGTCGGCGGTCAGCTCAATAATCTGCCCGCTCTGTACGGCGCTGATCATGCTGAACCCCGCTCGGGCGGCGAAGCTGGCCGCGGTCTCCCCAAAGGGGGCATCGGCCAAGACCACCACCTCTGGGTCGGCGGCCACAATCGCCTCGGCGGAGAGCTGGGGAAACGCCAGGTCGCCCCTGACAATGTTGGCGCCGCCGGCAGCCGCAATGATCCCACCAGTGAACGAGCTGGGGCCGGCGGCAAACAGGGTGCTGTCTAGCTCAAAATAAATGCGGGGCCGCTCCGCCTCGGGAATGGTGTTGGTCACGGCGCTAACCGCCATCATGCGCTGCTCCAGCACCTCCACTAACGCTGCTCCCTGGCGGGGCAGGTTGAGCACCTGGGCTATATCGCCAATGACCCGCAGCACGTCCCCAATGTCCTTGGGGTCCAGCCAGAGCACCGTCACCCCCAGGGCCTCCAGGGCCTGGACATCGTTGGAATTATTAATGCCCGCCGCCAGGACCAGATCAGGTTCTAGCCCTACTACTGCCTCCAGGTTTACGCCAGGGAACGTGCCAAAGCGGGGCAATTCCCGCACCAGGGGCGGATAGTCGTCGGCCTCGCTCACTCCCGCCAGCCGGTCCAGCGCCCCCAGGGCGAAAAGAATCTCGGTATGGGAGGGGGCCAGAGAGACCAGGCGCTGGGGTGGGGCGCTAATGGTCACCGTCCGCCCCAGGTCGTCAGTGACCACCAGGGGAAACTGCTCGGCGCCAGCCAGGGAAAACCAAACCACTAGGCCAAGAATCACCAGAGGGATACGCATATGGTGCTTAGGCGAGAAAAACTTGCCTCATCCGTGAGAGCCGCAGGCTCGCGTGATGAGGGGCTTCGCCTACCTCCTTTCTCACGAAGGTGCTCGGCGGCTACAGGCCGGTATTCTGGCTTGCGCTTAGCGCTGACAGTTGCGGAGAAACAGCGCCGGATTTGCACCGGCTTCCCACATTTCAGCCCTGCCTACACGACAAGGCACCCGCAGCCACATATTCTGCTTTAGGGGCTTCGCCCCGCAGCGCTGATTATGCTCCCTGGGCTTGAGCGTTGTCAAACCTCAGCCCCGGGCGCGGGCCACCGCCCGTTTCCAGCCCTGGTAGAGCAGCTCCCGGCGCTCTGGCTCCATAGTGGGCCGGAACTCGGCGCCAGTAGAGAGGGAGAGCGACCCCTCCCGCCAGAAACCCACCTCCTGGCTGGCTAGATACGCCGCCCCCAGGGCGGTGACTTCCAGCACGGCGCTGCGCCTGACCGGGATGCCCAGAATGTCGGCCTGGAACTGCATCAGGAAATTATTGGCGCTGGCACCGCCGTCAACTTTCAGCACCGAGAGATTTAGCCCGGCCTCCTGGCTCATGACGTCCAGCACGTCCCGGGTCAAATAGGCAATGGCTTCCAAGGTGGCCCGCACCAAGTGTGCCTTGGTGCTAGCGCGGCTAATGCCGCAGATCAGCCCTCTAGCCTCCATGTCCCAGTAAGGGGCGCCCAGCCCGGCCAGCGCCGGCACAAAGTACACCCCGCCAGTGTCTGGCACCGACTGGGCCAGGGCAGCGCTTTCACCAGCGTTGGCAATGATGCCCAGGCCGTCGCGCAGCCACTGCACCGCGGCGCCGGTGATGAAGGTAGAGCCCTCCAGGGCGTACTCGGTGCTCTTTTCGCGGCCCCAGGCCACAGTGGTCAAGAGGCCGTGCTGGGAGAGCACCAGCCGGTTCCCAGTGTGGAGCAGCAGGAATGAGCCAGTGCCGTAAGTGTTCTTGGCCTCCCCCTCTTTGGCCTGGTGGCCGGCCAGGGCAGCCTGCTGGTCGCCCACCAGCGCCGACACCGGCAGGGGGGCTCCCAAGAACCCGGGGTGCAGCTCGCCAAAGCGGTAGACCGTGGGTCGGGCTTTGGGCAGCACGCTGCTGGGCACATCCAGCAAGCTGATCATCTCCTGGTCCCACTGCAAGGTGCTGATATTGAACAGCATGGTGCGCGAGGCATTGGAGTAGTCCGTGGCGTGCACCGCGCCGCCAGTTAGGTTCCAGAGCAGCCAGCTGTCCACAGTGCCAAACGCCAGCTCCCCGGCAGCCGCCCGCTCCCGGGCGCCGGGCACGTTATCCAGCAGCCAGCACAGCTTGGTGCCGGAGAAGTAGGCGTCCAGTACCAGCCCGGTGTGTTCCCGCACCAGCGCTTCATAGCCTTTGGCGCGCAGCTCCTCGCACCTGGCCGCCGTGCGCCGGCACTGCCAGACAATGGCGTTATGCAGCGGCTTCCCGGTGTGGCGGTCCCAGAGAATAGTGGTCTCGCGCTGGTTGGTGATGCCCACTGCCGCCACGTTCGAGGGGTCTATGTCCTCCATCACCTGGCGCATGGTGGCCAGTTGGGACTGCCAGATCTCCTCCGGGTCGTGTTCCACCCAGCCTGGCCTGGGGTAGATCTGGCGCAGCTCCCGGCTGCTGGTGCGCACTGGCCGCCCAGTGCGGTCAAACAAGATGCTGCGTGAACTGGTGGTACCTTGATCCAGCGCCAGGATAAAATCGGCCATGTAGCTTCCCCTCCCTAGGCAGTGGCCCGCCTACTGAAAACTAACGCCACCTGGGGCGGCGTGGATCTAAGGCCCTGGGGAGGAAAGGGGCGGTGGAGTAGTGAGCGTCAGGGTGTAGCTGCCGCCTTGCCCCGGGGAAAAGGCATTGACCGTCACTAAATAGAGGCCGTCGGTGAGCAGCGTCAGGATCACCTGGCTAATGGTCTCAAGGCCGTCGCCATCGCGCCCCAGTTCCTTGTGCTCCAGATCGGTGACCAAAAGCAGCCCGGGCACAGTAGCGCGCAGTTCTAGGCTGAGTTGCTGGCTGCTCGTTCCCTGGAATACGTAGCTGTCCAGGTAGCTGCCGTCTAGGGCCAGCTGGTCCCCTGGCTCCCAGGCGCCCTGCACCGGCTGGTCTAGCAAGAGAAGAGGGAGGCCCTGGGCCAGAGCTAAAGTGCTGAGCACCAGAAGCAGGCTGAGCCGGCGCATGCTTCACCATAGCACAGGACAGTGACGCCTAGGCAGGCCGGAACTCCTCCACCTGCACCTGGGGCAGGAACTTGAGCACGTCGCGAGGGAAACAGAGCTCGGTGCCGGGGGTGATGACAGTCGCCGTGCCGCACGCTACGCCAAAGCGCAGTGCCTCATCCAGGCTGGCGCCCTCAGTGAGCTTAATGGCCACCCCGGCCAGCATCGAGTCGCCAGCGCCCACGGCACTGTCCACCTTCACCTTGGGCGGATAGGCAATAAGCTGCAGGTCCTTGGTGATCAGCACCGCTCCCCTACCGCCCCGGGACACTAGTACCACTTCCACCCTCCGTTCCAGCACCTCATGCGCCGCCGCCGCCACCTCGGTGTCAGTGTGAATCTGACGCCCCACCAGCCGGGCTAGCTCGAAGCTGTTGGGCTTGATCAAGTAGGGCCTGGCCTCCAGCCCACGCCGGAACTCTTCGCCATCAGAGTCCAAGATGACCCGCACGTGGCTCTCCCGCATCTTGAGAATGATCCGGTAATAAAAGTCCTGATCCATGCCCTTGAGCAGCGTGCCCGACAGCACCAGGATCTT
>JACQHA010000261.1 GCA_016199255.1 Deinococcus sp. | reverse complement strand
GTCATCGCCGCCAGCGAAGAGGCCTCGGGCGCCGGTATCGCTCAAGAAATCAAATGCCAAGTAGCGAGGGTTGGCTGGGTCGGAGACGCCGCTGCCACCGAAGTCCTCGCTGAACACTGAGAGCCCCTCGTTGACTTGGCCGGTCTCGTGCGGGAAACTCGAGCCGATCTGGTTAAACTCGGCACCAGTTATAGTGCGGTTGACCCCCCCGGTTATGCGCCGGAGGGTCTTCTGGTTGAAATTGATCAAGTGCTGAAGCTCGTGGATCAAGGTGGCGTCGATGCTAGGCAGGCCGTAGACCCCCCCACCGAACAAGGTGCCATCCTCATCGGGCACCACTGAAAAGACTGCATCGGCTTCGTTGCTGTCAGGATTTGAGGCGGCGTTGAGGCTGTTTCTTTCATCGAAGAAGCCAAAGTATGGGGCGAGGTTTATGTCGTTGCTTAGTAGGAACTCCACGAATCCGTTGTCGTCTACATCGGATGGCTCACCGAAAGCCTCCACGTTGCGGGCAAAGCTGATATCAAATAGTCGATCAGCAAACGCGTTTATCTCGGCGTTGCTAAGACTGCTATTGGCCAGCCCCTCCTGTACCCAGAGGCGTGCCCCGTGGCCAGAGCCACTAATGTTTGCCTCCTTGGCACGCAGCACGAAAGTCCTCTCTTCAAAGACGATGAAGTTGGCCTCGTCCCCGACATTGGCATCTCCCTCGGGATCTCCCAGGCGGCCAGAGCGCCTGTGGGGCGGGATTTGCCCAGCTAACAGGCGTTGCCACCTCTCTTCCAACATCTGGTGAGCCAGCAGCTCAGATAGAACGCGCCGCGGCAGAGGGCGGGAGGCGGCTGCAGTGGCATCTCGCAGAGCCAGCCGGTCAGCGGCGGTGCCTCCAGTGAGGCTGAAAGGGGTTGATCCAGGCACCAGTGAACTGGCGCTCACCACGAACAGGTACCCCTCCCCAGCATTCACTCCCTGGAGGTTGAAACTCGCGTCGCCGTCGTCGTTGACCGGGATCTGGACGACATCTCCCAGGCCAGGTGCCGGGACTACCGGGTTCATGGGCGTGCAGCTCGCCAGGCTAACCAGGAGCGCAGCCAAGGGCCACACCACCCGGGTTTGGGCTATTCCTTTGAGCACAGATCCTCCTTGCCATGCACGTCATTAGACGCACTAAGCTATCGTACCCTCTCCCAACCACTTAGGGTGCAGGAGGTGGGTAAAGGTTCCTTAAGAGGGTAGAATTAGGGCGCACAGTATCATATGGCGGGGAGGTTGGATCTCAGTAGCTGGCTATAGTTCAATCTGGGAGTGTGAATATGCGAGTGTCGGTGAAGCTTTTTGCCTCGATCAGGGACGCGGTGGGGAAGCGTGAGCTGCCGCTGGAGCTGCCGGCTGGTGCCACGGTGGCCGCCGCCTGGGAGAAGCTGGTGGCGGAGCATCCTAGGTTGCAGCCCATGATCAAGAGCCTGCAGGTGGCAGTGAACCAGCAGTTTGCCGCTCTGGATTCAGCGCTCAAGGATGGCGACGAGGTGGCGTTCCTGCCGCCAGTATCTGGTGGGCAGGACTGGTATCTGGTCACCGCCGAGCCCTTGCGCCTGGACCCTATGGTGGAGAGGGTGCTTTCTGAGCAGTGCGGCGCCGTGGCCACCTTTTTAGGGGTGGTGCGCCGGCCATCCCGGGGGCGCCAGGTGGAGTACCTGGAGTACCAGTCCTATGCGCCCATGGCCGAGAAGGTCATGGGCGACATCGGCCGGGAGATCAGGGAGCGCTGGCCAGTAGTTGGCATTGCCATCCACCACCGCACTGGGCGGCTGGAGATTGGCCAGGCCAGCGTGGCGGTGGTGATCTCCGCCGGCCACCGGCGGGCGGCGCTGGAGGCCTGCAGCTATGCCATTGAGCGGCTGAAGCAGGTGGTCCCGGTGTGGAAAAAAGAGGTCTGGGACGGCGGCCAGGAGTGGATCCAGGGGCCGTAGTTAAGCGGCACAGGGTTGGGGAGGCAGTGGCTGTGGAAGTCTCGGGGACCAAGCGCGAGATTCTAGGACTATTGAAACGGGGGCGGTTCAGCGCCCCGCAACTAGCCCAGGCAGTGGGCATTAGCACCATTGTCATGCGGCGGCATCTAGACGCCCTGGAAAGAGATGGGGTGGTGGCAGCCAGCCAAGAGCGCCAGCCTAGGGGGCGGCCAGTGCGCCGCTACTATCTCACCGAGCGGGCGCAGCGCTTCTTTCCCAAGAACCACCTGGGGCTCTTGGAAGCAGTGCTGGCCGAATTGGGAGAGCTGTGTGGCCAGGAGGTGCAGCGCCAGGTGCTGCGCCGGGTGCTTTTGGAGCGGCCCCTGAAAATTCTGGACAGCCACCTCAACGGGGCCAGCCTCGAGAACCGGCTAGAGCGCTTGGTGGAACAGCAAAGGGCCCTGGGGAACATCTCGGAGTATCAGCCGCTGGGCGGGGGGGCCTTTGCCTATTACGACTATAACTGCCTGGTGCTGGACCTGAAGCGCAGCCTTCCCGAAGTGCTAGAATTCAAGACCGAGCTATTCCGCAAGGTGCTGGGCGCTGAGGTGAAGCTGGTGGAGTGCCACGCTGGTGGCTGCACCTACCGCATCGAGCCCCGCCGGGAAAGGCGCTAGATATGTCGCGGCCGTCTCCGGTGCCGGTACAGCCCCTGCTAGATGCCATGAGTGAAGGCGTGCTGGCGGAAGACGCCCAGGGGCGGGTGGTGTTCGCCAACCGCCGGCTCACGGAGCTGTGCTGCCAGGGCGAGCTGGCAGGC
>JACQHA010000258.1 GCA_016199255.1 Deinococcus sp. | reverse complement strand
CGCCGGGCGCTGGAGCGCCTTCCGGCACGTGACGTTACCGCTATTGTCACCGACTCTGTTCTTCCTGCTGACTCTTAACATTATCGAGTCATTCCAGGCCTTCGGTCAGATCCACACCATGACCAACGGCGGCCCCTCTGAAGCCACGAACGTGCTAGTGTACTCGCTGTACCGCGATGGCTTTGAGTACAGCCGCACTGGTAGTGCCTCGGCCCAGGCTTACTTGCTGTTTGTGCTGGTGGTGGTCATTACCTTGCTCCAGTTCAAGCTGGTGGGACGGCGGGTGCATTATCAATGAGCCGGAAGCAGCTACAGAAGCTAGAAACCGCAGGGATCTATGCTCTGCTGGTGATGGTGACTTTCTTGGTGCTTTTCCCCATCCTGGTCATGCTGGGCACCAGCTTGAAACCCATTAGCCAGGCGAGCAGCTACCCGCCGGTGCTGATCCCGGCCCATCCTCAGCCCTCTAACTACGCAGAGGCCTGGCGCATTAGCCCCCTAGGGCGCTTTGCCCTCAACAGCGTCATAGTGGCCAGCGTCATCACCTTAGGAAAGACCATCACCAGCGCTCTCGCAGCGCTGGCGTTTGCCCGGATGCGCTTCTGGGGACGGGACATCTTGTTCTTCATCTTTCTGGCGACGCTGATGGTGCCGGAGGAAGTGCTCTTGATCCCTAACTTCCTCACCATCAGCCGCCTGGGCTGGCTGGATACCTACTGGGCGCTAGTGATGCCCTTTTTAGGCAGCGCCACCGGCACATTTTTGCTGCGCCAGTTCTTCCTGACTATCCCTGGCGAGCTGGAGGATGCGGCCAAAATCGACGGCTGCGGCCCGCTGCGTTTTTTAACCACGGTGCTGCTGCCACTCTCCCGCCCCGCCCTGGGAGCGTTTGGCATTTTCAGCTTCCTGTACGCCTGGAACATGTACCTGTGGCCGCTGGTGGTGACTCGCCGCACCGCAATGCGCACCATCCAGGTGGGTGTCGCTGGGTTCCTGAGCCCTCGGGGCGAGAACCCCGCAGTTGCCATGGCAGCCATTACCATGGTAGTGGCGCCAACGGTGATTGCTTTTCTGCTGGCCCAGAAGCACTTTGTCAAGGGCATTAGCATGACTGGGTTGAAAGGCTGAATGGCGGTGAGGAGGTGGAAGCAGTTCATACGTGCTAGGATTACCGATGGCAATTTGACTAACCTGAAAGGAGCAATGACATGCGGAAAGGCCTTATAGGATTGTTACTGGCGGGAGCGCTTTTGGTGAGCCTGGGGGTGGCCCAGGGCCCTATCACCATTACCTTCTTTTTGGCCGGCGGCTCGGGCGGCCTGGGGGCTACCAACGGCCGGTTTGCTGAGCAGTTTGTCCAGTCGTTCAACGACTCCCAGAACCGGGTGAGAGTCGAGGTGGTGAACAACGGCAGCTACAACAACAATTTCAATACCTTCCGGGCGAACCTCATGGCTGGCGCGGCGCTGCCCCATGTGGTGCACCAGTTCGACCTAGGCACCCAGCTCATGATTGACTCTGCGGTGGTTGTCCCAGTGCAGGACTTAATCGATGCCACCCCAGGCTTTAACATCCCACTGCACCCCGCTCTTGCCAACTACTACACTGTGGGTGGCAAGCTCCAGTCCATGCCCTTTAACTCCAGCTCGCCGCTGCTCTACTACAACAAGGACATCTTCCGCGAAGTGGGCCTGGACCCAGAGAACCCGCCCCGGACCTGGGCCGAGGTGCGCGCTGCCTGCGCCGTGGTAGTAGCCGCCAAGGGCCCCGGCACCTGCATCGGCTGGCCGCTGGTAGGCTGGTTCTTTGAGCAGCAGCTAGCGCTCCAAGGGGCGCTGTACGCCAATAACAATAATGGCCGCACTAGCCGGGTCACTGAGGTGGCGTTCAACCAGGCGCCGGGCGTAGCCACCGTGGAGTTCATCGCCAGCTTGTTCAACGATGGGTACGCCATCCCTAGCGGCGCTGGCGACTGGGACACGCCGGACAATGCCTTCCTGGCAGGCCAGACTGCCATGACCCTGGAGTCCACCTCCTGCCTGCGCAACTTCACCAACCAGAGCGCCGGCAAGTTCGACCTGGGGGTGGCTTTCCTGCCCTACAACGGCGATGCCACCTACCATGGCATTGTGCCCGGCGGCGGCAGCGTGTGGATCATCGGCCAGCACCCCCAGGAGGAAATTAACGCGGCTTGGGAGTTTGTGCAGTTCCTGGCCAGCTTCGAAGGGCAGACCACATTCCCAGTCAACACCGGCTACTTCCCCACCAGGACTGACGTGCAGACTAGTCCACAGCTCACCGAGTTCTACGCCCAGAACCCCAACTTCCGCATTGCCCTGGACCAGCTCAACGCTAGCATACCCAGCTTCGCCACCGCCGGCGGCCTGTTCGCCGAGTTCCCGGCGGCCCGCAACCTGATCATTGAGGCAGAGCAGAAGGTGCTCAATAGCCAGGCCACTGCTCAGGAGGCGCTGAACGAGGCAGCCGCCAAGGCCAACGAGGCCATTAGCCAGTACAACCGGCTGGTCGGGTCAGCAGACTTTGAGGCCCCAGAGGTGGTGGGCAAAGTGAACACCGCCGAAGGAGCCGTGGACACTCAGGGTAACTAGCTTTCGCTTCAGACGCAGGTGGGGGTCCCTCCCCCACCTGCTACTCCATTGAGGGTTACATGCCTCTAGTGCGCTCAGGGAAACTCACAGCATGGCTTTCAAACGCCCATAGCCTAATGCCGCATGGGGCGACCGGCCGGTCGCCCCATGCGGGCACTCTAGCCCTGTTGGCCGCGGTGGCTACTATGGCGTTAGCAGCAGCGCCCCAGGCTAGGTTCGCAGACACCACCGCCGCCAGTGGCCTGGACTTTGTGCACACTGGCCTGGCCACGGGTCGCGACGACATGATTGCTTCTATGGGCTCAGGCGTGTGCCTAGCAGACGTGGACGGCAACCACTACCTGGACCTGTACCTGGTCAACGCCGCAGCGGGCCAGGCGCAGTCTCCTAATGGCCTGTACTTGAACAATGGCGATAGCACCTTCCGCCAGGCCGCAGAGGCAGCAGGTGTGGCGCACCGCGCCCAGGGTATGGGCTGTGCCTTTGCCGACTACGATAATGACGGCGATCCAGACCTCTATGTGACCAACTACGGCGACAGCGTGCTGTACCGCAACAACGGCGATGGCACCTTTAGCGATGTCACCGCGCAAGCCGGGGTAGCCAATGCCGGCCGCTGGGGCACCAGCCTGGCCTGGGGCGACTATGATCAGGACGGCTATCTAGACCTATATGTGGCCAACTACGTGGACTTCGCCCGATCAGTGCCCGGCGCCTTTTTGAATTTCCCAGTGAAGTACTACGGCTCTAGCGACGTGCTATACCGCAACAACGGCAACGGTACCTTTAGTGACACCAGCCTCCAGGCTGGCATTGCCGACGACAAGCGCGGCCTAGGGGCGGTGTTCTTCGACTACGATAACGACGGTGACCCGGACATTTACGCGGCCAACGATGGCAACCCCAACACCCTCTACCGCAACAACGGCGATGGTACCTTTAGCGACGTCACCGAGCAGGCTGGCGTCGGCGACCCCAACAGCGGCATGGGCATTGCCACCGGCGACTACGACGACGACGGCGACCTGGACATTGTGGTCACCAACTGGCTGGACCAGACCAATGCCTTTTACCGCAACAACGGCGACGGCACCTTTAGTGACGTGCGCCATCAGCTTGGTCTCTTGGACTTTGGCGTGGGCACCGTGCGCTGGGGCACGGCGTTTCTGGACTACGACTTAGACAGCCGGATGGACCTGGTGATCACCAGTGGCATGGTGCCCATCACTGACCTGGCCCAGGCTCCCCAGCCCACGAACCTGTACTGGAACCCGGGCAACGGCCAGCTCTTGGACTTCTCCTACCTGGCAGGACTCAGGGAATATGCGCCGGCCATCGGCCGCGGCCTGGCCTGTGGCGACCTGGACAACGACGGGGACACCGATCTGGTGATCCTCAACAACACCGGCCCCGCCCAGATTCTGACTAACACTGGCCCCAGCCATCATTGGCTCACGGTGCGCTTGACCGGCACCACGAGCAATCGGGACGGCATCGGCGCCAGGGTCCGGGCTCTCATTGACGGCCTCTGGCGCACCCGGGAGATCCAGTCCGGCGCCAGCTACATGTCCGGCCACGACCTGGCAGCATCGTTCGGCCTGGGGAACCAGCTGAAGGTAGAACGCCTGGAGGTGCGCTGGCCCAGCGGTACGGTGCAGACCCTATCCAACGTCGCTGCTGATCAGATTCTTACAATTACAGAACCCAGCTCTGATAGCGGGTTTCGCAAAAGGTGATCCTATGTAGGGGCAGCCCTGTGTGGCTGCCCCAGCTCCAGGACGAGGGCGGACACATAGGTCCGCCCCTACCAGGAGTAATCAACCT
>JACQHA010000257.1 GCA_016199255.1 Deinococcus sp. | reverse complement strand
CCCAACCGCCCTGCCCTTGACCGGTCAGGATGGTCCACACTAGGAGTATGGCTAGAGCTACTTTTCCGAGGCCTATAGACCCTTTCACACTCTACTCCCCCCTTACTGCTCGCTGAATGTCCCACGGAACGGAGCTGGGTTGATTGCACCAATACCGGCGAGTTCCCTCACGTCAATGCGGATGCGGCCAGCGCCACCCGTGCCTCCCAAAGCTGAACTGTTCCCCGGCAGGGACACCCCGCCTCCTGCACGAATAGCCCCAGAGTTTCTTAGTACCTCAGCCACGATCAAGATGCTGCCCCCACTGCCTCCACCTCCTGAGCTCTCCTCGTCGCCAAGGTCATTGCCTCCCAGGCCATCATTACCGGAAGCTGTGATGTTACCGTTCACCACGATGGTAGGAGCGAAGAGGACAACGATCCCGCCACCGGCCCCTCCTAGACCACCACCGGCGCGATTGTTGTCTTCGTCATCATTGCGCCCACCGCCACCACCAGAGCCAAGGTACAGCCTCCTCAGGTCTGTGAAACCGTAGAGATTGCCCGCCAGGCCAGCTGCGTTACCCTGCCCGTTAGAGCCTGAGGCCCCATAGGAGCCCCCACCCCCGCCTCCGGGGTTGAACCTTTCTGGGCTTGTTCCGCCACCCCCGCCATTCGGTGATGACATTGCACTCAGACCCAGCCTGGTCCAACTCTCACCTTGGGTGTTCTCCACACCACCACCGTCAACACCAGCCGCGCCTCCCCTGAAGCCGTCACCAGCTACAGTGACAAGCCCACCCAAGTCGATTTCGACGCTCTCAAGAGCTCTCAGAAAGACGATGCCACCTGTTTCACCGTTCCACGCGCTGGCCGTGAGCCTTCCGCGAACTGCGACGTTGATATAATTGGGCACCCGCAATACCTGGTGTTTCTGACCGTTTGAGGTGTTGTACGTGTTGGTCAGAGGAGCATCGATGGTGAGGGTGTTTCCACTAACTGCCGTGATGAAGTGTATCTCGTATTGGCCGGCGACATTGCGACTGAGGTTGGATTCGGGGTCCTGCATGGAGATGATGAGTACCTCATCGCCGGCAGTGAATCCGGCGCTACTGCGCACCTGGAGCGTGCGCTGACCGGCAAGGTTGACGCCGAACACTGCTGACTTCACCTGATCAATTACTACTGTGCCAGTAGCGACAAGGTCACCATCAGCGCTAGTGCCAAAGAGAGGTACTGAAACTGGTATGCCCATGAAGGTACGGATGGTCTCGCCGGGCATGCGGAGCTCACCGTACTCTGCCTGGACCAGCAGCTCTGGGACGGTCCCGGCACCAGTAATGCGGCTCCCAGCCCGCGTGACAACTGTCAGATTGGTCGAACCGGGAGCGCGTATGAGCCGAGATAGCTCCTCTGGCCGGATCTCCAGCTGGCCGAAGCTCATGGCGAATGTCACGGTGTCGCCGGTCGGGGCGGCCAGTGTCCCGGTGACTTGCTGACCATCAGGGAGCGCTACTAGGACCTGGCCGGGCGGGAATGTGTCAGTGGGTGCAGTGTCTACCTCTAGCGACCGGATCATCTCTAGCGGAATACTCGCGGTGCCGAACTCAGTGGAGAACAGAATGCCGGGGTTCTCGATCCGGCCCAATAGCACGTCGCCGTTTAAGAAGGTCACCCGGCTGGGGGTGCCGACGTCCAGACGTTTGATGAACTGGAAATCGATGAACAGTGGCCCCGGGCTCACAAACGGCGTGGTCAGGTTTAGCGTGGGCTCGGCCACCTCGCCAGGAAACTGCTGGTTTCCGGTGATGGTTAGAACAGCCGGAATACCTGCCTGACCGTAAGCGCCATAAAGCGTAAGGAGTGCTAACAGCAATAGCCAGCGGGTCCGGTATTGCAGTGCCATGTTAATTCCCTCCTCCTGGGCTTGTGACATCAACTCGCGTCAGGTTGGTGAGGTCTGCTGGATCAAGGGTGATCACCGTGTCGGTCCCCAGCCGTAGCATGAGTGCCTCTCCTGCTACCTGTCCGCTCAGCCGGTCGCCGTTGAGGAGCGTCACCTCCACTCCTTCAGGCATCGGGCGGAGGCGGATCACTTCGGCAGTAGGCACGGTCAGTGCGCCAAAGGTGCTCTGGAGGGTCAACTCAGCAGTGACGAACTCGGCCCGGAGCTGCCGGCCGTCCCGGAGCTCCACCCGCAGACGCCCCCACTGGGGGGGCAGGGGCACAGGGCTAGGAACTGTTGTGCGAGCTGCTGTCGTGAGTTCAGGTCCCAGCGCCAGGCGGCGCACCCGGGTGCCTGCGCTGTCTTGAGCGGTGAAGAATAGGGCCTGGCCATCAGGGCTCCAGCGGGGCTGGGCAGGCTCGCCGTCCCCAGAGACCAGCGGCGCCAGCATCGCCGACGCCAGGTCAAACACGAACAGACGCTGTACACCATCGAATGTGCCGACGCCGGCCAGATGAGTGCCATCAGGGGACCAGTCAATGGCCACAAGATCTGTCACCATCAGAGGCAGCGCGCTGGTAGTCCGGGTGGCAGGGTCAATGAGCAGGAGTTCGCCTCCCAGGCTGATCACGCTGAGCTGATCGTCATCTGGGCGCCAGCGCACCTGGGGCTGTACCAGCATGGCGCTGGCCGGGGTGAGCGT
>JACQHA010000256.1 GCA_016199255.1 Deinococcus sp. | reverse complement strand
CTACTACCTGCTCTGGGCCATACAAGCTGTCGAAGATGCTGCTGGCCTCGAGCTGGACCCCTTCCAGGGCCGCCAAGTTGATATCGCCCTCAGGTACGGGCAGTGGGCTGAAGGTGATGATCTGGCTTAACTCCAGCCGGAAGAAGTAGTCGGCACCGCCGCTCTCGCTGAGGTCCTCCAGGCGCAAGGTATAGAGGTCATCAACAGGAAGTTCATATTCGATGAGCGAGTCCCGGCTATCGCTGTCATCGTTAGCAGCAAGTTCGTTGCCCTCGCTGTCAAAGAGGCTCAGCGTAGAGTCCAGTGCTGATCCCTCGCGGCTGGCGAATACTTCAGCGTGGATGATGGTGCCGGCAGTGCCAGTGAAAGTGTAGAACACCGGCATACCGTTATCAGGGATAGTGCCCGTCACCGCCTCGCCAATGGCGATGGAGGTTGACTCTGGCTCAGTGGTGGTGGGTAGTTCACTTGCAGGCGTAGCTGGCGGCTCTTCGACTTGGGGTGGGGGCTGTTCACCTATAGGCCTGGCTGGGGGGGTGCCCGTGGGCATCAGCGGTGGTCGGAACGGGAGCAGCTCTACTGTTACTTGCCGGCTCTCGCCAGCAGCCAGGGTGATATTGGGGGATACCACTTGGGCGCTGCCGGCCGAGGCCAGAACGATGTAGGTGCCAGGCTCAACGGTGAAGACTGCGGGGTTCTCAGAGACTGGGCCAAAGAAGCGCAACTCGGTGGTAGAGGCCAGGACCACCTGTAGATCAGTGGGGGGCACCGGTGTTCCCTGGAAGATGACAGCTACACTGAGCGTGGCCTCAACCTGGGCGGCAACGAGTGAGACTACTAGGAATGCGCCCAGGAGAGTAACGGGCCGGGGCACCGGTAGGTGAGAGTACAGGCCCATGAAGACCTCCGCAGCGTAGCTGGCGCGGCGTTATGGCTTCGCAGCTATAAAACGCATCCAGGTAGTCCAAGGCCGACGCCAGCGCCACCTAGGACGCCCGCCACAGTCCCAAGCTCAAGCAAGGCGCCAGCGCCAAGGGTAACTAGTGCCACGATCGCGCCAATGCAGGCAAAAGTACAGGCGGCTTTGGCTCCGTTGGCGCAGGCCATAGTGGACACAAAATTGGAGAGGACTAGGGTGATTTGGAGCACTATGACGTACTCCCCTGCTTGATGGAGGCCGCTCTCAGCCACAGCGATAGCGGTGCCGCTGGCAGGGTCTACCTCCCACCAGGCAGTAGGGGAGAACGCACCCCCTGGTGTGAGCACCACTAGTCCGGCCGAGAGTGCCTGGTGGATACGGGCCGCTGCAGTTTCACTCAGACCTAACTGCGCCACATTACTGGCAGTCACGACTTGGAGGGGCGTACCTTGGGCCTGGGCTAGGGTGAGGGTACCGCTGGCGCTGTTAACCGGGGCATTGAATAATTGCTCTAAGAGAACCCGTTCCAGCGCAGCTTCCATGACGCCGCGCCAGAGCTGCGCCAGCCCTGCTCCCCCCTCTGGGCCGACGGTCCGGTAGCCCAGGCGGCGTAGGTCCAGTTGTAGTGCTATTCGCTTGGTGCCTTCGGCTACTTGGATGTCAGCGGAGACTACGTTGATGCGGGCCGATGCCTGGTAAGTGCGCAGTTCCCGGGCGACAGGCTGCTCCTGGGCCAGGTTGGCAGCAGCTAAGAGTGTGCTCAGGTTGAGGAGATGGAGGAAGCGGACAAACAGCTTTCCAGCTGTGGCCTCGTCTTCGCTGGCGTTGCTAGGCTCCACCACGGTATTCGCCACTGCCAGCAGGCGCTCCTCCAGCACCTGGGCGTTCACATCACCTGGGGCCACCAGCACGCTGTAGAGCCCAATCAGGGGGAGGGGGCTATCGTCCAGCTCGGGTAAGGCAGCGAGTTCAGCCGTCGCTGCCTCGCCAGAAGCCCGCCGGGCCACGCCAATTCGATCAAAGATCTCCCGGACAGTGGTTTCGGTGTGGCCATCAGGGTATGTGTAGATGAACTCTAGCCACTCTCCAGTGGTCTCGCTGCCGGTTGAGCTGAATAGCGCTTCTTCTGGGTTAGTCAGGTCAATCGGGTCTCCATTGATCTGCTGGTTACCTACAGCCAGCACCGGGGTGAAGAGCTGGCCAAACAGAGGGGCAAGCAGATCAGACGCGTTGGACTGGTGCGAGAACAGGATCTCAGCACCCACCAGATCAGTCGTGGGAGCAGCGAACACCAGGGGGAATGTCTCGCTCAGCTCGCCCTCAGTTCGCTGCTCTGTCCGTACCTGGATAGTGATCTGATGGTACAGCTCCGGCGGTAGGACAGTGGTGATTGTTTCTGGCACAGCAAATGCCTGCCCAATTTCCGCCTCTGGGAAGGTGGGGTCTAAGTCTATCCAGCGGTCACCATCTTGGTACTGCAGCCAGACATGGGCTTGAGCCTCGGCGATCAGTAGGTCCAAAGTGGGCTCTGTCTGGGCAGTGATGCCAGTGTCGGCCAGAGCAGTAGCCAACGGGGTAAACTGGGCATCGGCACCCTGAATGACCGCCTGCCGGAAGGCCTGCTGCCGTTCCAGGATGGCCTGTTCCACATCTGAGGTGGCTACAAGCTCGGGCTGCGGTTCAGCCGGGAGTGGGTGGAACATAGCGTCTACCAGCTGGCGTGCTCTGGTGTCTTCAAGGGTTCCCAAGACAAAGCGATGAGGCACTTGAGCCTGCTCCAGGAGCGCTGCTAGCAGTAGTGCCTTGTCGGCGGCATTGCCAGCGCGGCTCCAGAGGGTGCCCAGGGCACCGCGCAGTACCCCCTGGTAGATCTCGGTGCCGATGCTATCGCGCACGAAGTCGAAGCTGCGCTGGACATCGAACGCCAGGCTTTGGGCCAGGTCTGGGATATCAGTATTCTCCAAGAACGGTCCGGCCAGCCGGATCACCGGCACATCAGTGCCAGGCGGACTCCCTGGCGCTGGCTGCCCATACACCACATCCAGCGGGTATACCACCAGGGCTGCTGCCAGGATAAGACAGAGGCTTTGAGTCCCCAAAGTGACCTTGCGCATAGGATTTCTCCTCTCACTGTGTTATCAGGCAAAGCAATGTACAACGTCTAGCAATTGCCCACGATTATAGCAAGAGTAGTCCAGGCTCCCTGGGGGAACGGCGTGCCTGGTACACCCTATAGGAGCACACCCACTGAGCATGAGACCTGTGCGGCATTGAAACCAGAGCCCGCTGAGACAGCCTCAAGCAACTTAGAGAAGGCAATAGCTTCAAGGGCTAAGGCGCCTGCAACTAAAGTCACCACCGAGAGGACGCAGGTGGCAAGACAGATGCCCCGGTTCATAGTGGCGGCGCAGGTTATGGCACTGGCGAGATTGACGACATTTGCGACGAGGACGACGTACTCTACAACGCTGGGATGCAGGCCACTTTCATTCACAGCTGTGGTGGTGCCGCTAGCCGGGTCTACTTCCCACCAGGCCGCAGGGGAGAGCGCGCCCCCGGGAGCGAGCACCATTAGCCTGGCAGACAGCGCTGTCTGAATTCGTGCCACGGCAGTGTCACTCAAGCCTAGCTGGGTCACGTTATCGGTTGTCACTACTTGGAGCTGGGTACCCTGGGCCTGTGCCTGGGCAAGGGTACCACTGGCGCTCGTAACCGGGAGATTGAAGAGCTGCTCCAAGAGCACGCGCTCTAGCACCGCCTCCAGCACACCGCGCCGGAGCTGGGCCAGCCCAGCGCCGCCCTCTGGGCTAGTAGTTCGGTAGCCAGCGCGATGCAGGTCCAGCTTCAATGCTAGTTGGCGTTCGCCGGCTGCCTCTTGGAGGTCGGCTGAGACCACATTGATGCGAGCCGAGGCCTGGTAGGTGCGTACCCCCTGGGCGCTGGCCTGTTCCTGGGCCAGGTTGTCAGCGGTCAGGATGGTGCTCAGGTTGATGAGATGGAGAAAGCGGACGAGTTGCTCACCAACAACAGCATCGTCGTTGAGAGAGTCGGCCTGGCCAGCGCTGATGGCGTCAGCAGTGGGATTTACTGCTGCCAGTAGCCATTGATCGAGCACCTGGGAGCTCACCTCACCAGGTGCCACCAGCACGCTATAGAGCCCAGTGAGGGCGATGGGAGTATCGTAGATCTCCGGCAATATGGCTAGCTCGGCATTAGCCACATCACCTGCGGCGCGCTGGACAAAGCCAATGCGGTCGAAGATCTCCCGGACGGTGGTTTCAGTGTGGCCATCGGGGTAGGTGTAGACAAATTCCAGCCACTCGCCTGTTACCTCAGTGCTGCCGCCAAACGAGTCCTCCACGCTGTTAATCAGATCCAGGGGATCTCCATTAATCTGCTGGTCACCCACGGCCAGTACTGGGGTGAGCGTCATGATGCTAGGGATGAAGGATGGGCTGATCTCATGGGTGAACAGGATTTCGGTGCCCACCAGATCAGCTGGATAGGTAGCGAACGCCAGTGGGTAAATATTGCTCACCTGGCCATCGGCCCGCTGCTCGACGCGCACTTGGATAGTGAGCTGGTGGTAGAGCTCGGGGGGCAGGGCAGGGAGGATGGTTTCTGCAGTGGCGAACACCTGGCCCATTTCAGCGTCAGGGAAGGAAGGATCTAGGTCCACCCAGCGCTCACCAGCTTGATACTGCAGCCAGACGTGGGCCTTAGCCTCAGCCAGCAACGTGTCTAGCCCAGGCTCTGGCTGAGCCGCGATACCGGCGTTGGCCAGGGCAATAGCCAGCGGGAGAACCTGAGCGTCGGCGCTTTGCAGGACCACCTGCTGGAAGGCTTGGTGCCTGTCAAGGATGGCCTGTTCTGTCTCAGAGGTGGCAACAGGCTCTGGCTGGAGCTCTGCTGGGATGGAGCGGAACATGGCATCTACTAGCTGGCGGGCAGTGGCCTCATCCAGGCTGCCCAGGACGAAACGATGGGGTATCTGGGCCTGCTCCAGCAGTGCCGCCAGTAACACCGTCTTATCGGCAGTGTTACCAGCCCTGCTCCAGAGGGTGCCTAGAGCGCCGCGCAGTACCCCTTGATAGATCTCGGCGCTGATCTGATCACGCACGAAATTGAAGCTGCGCTGGAGGTCGAAACCCAGCTCCTCTGCTAGCTCCTGGATGTCGTTGTTCTCAAAGAATGGCCCGGCTAGCTGGATCACCTGGCTACTGGAGTCAGACCGGTCTGCTGGCCCTACTTGCGCATACACCACATCCAGCGGGTATGCCACCAATGCTACGGCCAAAACCAGGCAGAGGCCCTTGGTCCAAGAGGTGACCTTCCACATAGGATTTCTCCTCCCTTACTACAACAAGCAGAGCAAAGGGCAACATCCGGCGATTGACCACGATTATAGCAAGGGTAGGCCAGGGCGATTTTCAGTTGGGTGTATCCTGGGCCTAATGTAGGGGCGCGATTTAT
>JACQHA010000267.1 GCA_016199255.1 Deinococcus sp. | reverse complement strand
TGCCCGCCCCGGCCGGAGGCATTGATCCACTCCATCTTGATGCTGCAGCAAAAGATCAAGGGAGAGAAGGCCGACTTCGCCGGCGGCGCCAGGGCACTGGCACAGGGCATCAAGAGACTCTTCGGGAAGAAAGAGCCAGAGTTGCCCCGGGTGCACGAGGGCGAGGTGCGCTTGGGGCCACGGTTAGCGGATGCGCCTGCCCTACGTAGCCGCATCCGTTAACTGAATGCTACACTGTCCCCATGACCCTATCCCATCCTCTCAGCAGAGCCGTGCCCGTCCTATTACTAACTGCCGTTGTGGGCTGCATTCCTCCAGGAGCACCCTCCATGCAGTGCACGGCACCTGTGGTCCCGAGGGGGATCAGCAACCCCGAGAAGTTCATCTCCTTCGACGACCTGGGCGATGACTCCGATGAGGGCGAAGCTGCCTACTCCCCAGGTGGGACTATGGTGGTATTTGACTCAAACTTCGACGGCCAGCCGGGCATCGACGGGGATCTGGACATCTGGTTGCTCCTGGCAGATGGCACCCGGTGCAATCTCATTGACGACAACGCCGATCCGCACCTGGACAGATTCGGTGCCTGGGCGCCAGACGGGATGAAAATTGCCTTCTTCTCCGACCGGGACGACCCCAACCCAGTAAACCCAGAACTAGGACTGTACATTCTAGACCTCACCAACCTCACCGTGACCACAGTATTGCACCCAGACGATTTCGAAGATGACATAGTGCGAATCCGCGCCTGTGCCCCGAGCTGGTCTCCCACCGACGAGGTGATCGCCTTCGAGGCTCTACCAGTTGGCGCTTGTGGCAACGTCTTCCAGTGCCCTGACGTGTTCACCGTGTCTACCGACGGCCTGACGCTGAACCGGCTCACCAATGACACCATGAAGTCCGATGGCTACCCCACCTACTCGCCTGATGGCACCATGATCGCCTTCGACTCGAACCGCACTGGGACATTTGGGGTCTACGTCATGGACGCCGACGGTGACAATCAGCATGCGGTGCTGACTCCTACCAATGACGGCTTCCCCGACTGGCTCCCGAACCCCCTTGATCCTTCCAACCCTCACCTGCTGTTCATGTCCACCCGGGTGGTCGCTAATACCAACGTGTGGATGGTGGATCTGGACGGCAATAATCTTACGCAGCTTACGACCAGTCTATCTTCCGACCGCTACCCTGCCGGCTCCCCAGACGGCCAGTTTGTGGTGTTTGAGTCCAGCGAGGACGGCGATTGGGACATTTACCGGATCGAGCTATGACCCTATGCCAGCCAGGTAGCCTGGCAAGTCTTCCACCTGGTAGAGACTCTGGGGAGCTAAGGCTTTCAGGCGCTGCCGGAAACTTTCGTCTATGTCGCAGGTGAGATACTGGCGCAGGCGCTCGAAGAGCTGCTCCCCGCGCTGGTCCCAGTCGGTGAGCAGGATCACCGCGCTATAGCGCCGCGATATCTGCCGGGTAAATTCGATGATAGGCTGGCCGTGATGGATCTCCACCAGTGTCCCGGTTAACCCCAGGGCCCGCAGCGCTTTAGCATCGCGCTTGCCTTCCACCAGCACTGGGACATGCCGGTTGGCCACCATCAGCTCAGCGAGCAGTTGACGGAGAGCCGGCTCAGGGTCCATGTTTTAGGAATACGGAGGTGGGGCGGGGAACCGCCTCTGCCCTTTTCTGGTTTATGTTCGCGGCTTACTGGAGCACGTGATAAGGAGCGCTTGAGGTATGATCCAAGTCGAACATCTCACCAAACGATACGGACCAAACACTGCGGTACAAGACCTATCGTTCCAGGTGGCGCCAGGAGAGATCCTGGGCCTTTTAGGCCCCAACGGCGCCGGCAAGACCACTACCCTGCGGGTCTTGGCAGGCTTTCTCCCGGCTACCGAGGGGAAGGTGCAGGTAGCAGGGTTCGATGTCTTTGAGCAGCCCATGGAGGTGAAGCGGCGCATTGGGTACCTGCCCGAGCTTCCGCCCCTTTACCCGGAGATGAGCGTGGAGGGGTACCTGGGGTTTGTGGCCAGGCTGAAGCGCTTACCGCCCCGCCAGGTACCAGGACGCATTGATGCTGTGCTGGAGCAGTGCTCTTTGGGAGAGGTGCAGCACCGGCTGCTCGGCCGGCTCTCCAAAGGCTATAGGCAGCGGGTAGGACTGGCCCAGGTGTTGATTCACGATCCCCCGGTGCTGATTCTGGATGAGCCCACGGCGGGATTAGACCCGCGCCAGATTCTCGAGGTGCGGCAGCTGATTAAGAGCCTGGGGGGGAGCCGGACGATTATCCTGTCCACGCACATCCTGCCCGAGGTGAGCGCTACCTGTGGCCGGGTGGTGATTATTAACCGGGGCCAGGTAGTGGCAGTGGATACCCCAGAGAACCTCTCCCGGCGGCGCACCGGCGCCGAGCGGCTCTTAGTGCGCATTGACGGCCCAGCGGACCAGGTGAAAGAGGCGCTGGGGGCAGTACCTGGGGTGGCAGCGGTGCAGGAAGAGATCAGTGACGGCGTCACCGGCTGGCAGGTGGAAGGGCCAGGCGACCTGGGGCCCGCCTTAGCGCGGGAGGTAGTGCAGCGTGGCTGGGGGCTCAGGGAGCTGCGGCCGCTGACTCTGAGCCTCGAGGACATTTTCATTGAGCTGACCACTGCTGAGCCGAGCGCCGAGGGCGAGGAGGTGGCGGCATGAGAGCAGTGGCTAACATCTGGCGGCGGGAGCTGCTCAGCCTCTTTGCCGCAGCGCCGGCGTATGTGGTGCTGGCAGTATTCTTAGGCTTGGCCGGTTTCTTCTTTTACAACATCCTGGTGGCGGTAGTCAACCAGACGTTCCTGGTGGACTTCCGGAGCCAGCAGTTTGGCGGGCCACCTCCGCCTATTGATGTGCCCAGCATCGTGCTGCGCGGCTATCTGGGGATAGCGGCGCAGCTGCTGCTCTTTCTTATGCCACTCCTCACCATGAGCAGCCTGGCTGAAGAAAGGCGGCGCGGCACCATGGAGCTGCTCCTCACCTCGCCTTTAGGGGTGGGACAGCTGGTGCTGGGCAAGTTCTTGGCAGTGCTGGCGGTCATCGCGCTCATGATAGGGATCACTTTCCTCTTCCCGCTGCTCCTGGCCACCTACACCAAAGTAGAGTTCGTGGCGGTAGCGGCAGGTTACGGAGGACTCTTGCTGCTCAGCGGGGGCCTGGCGGCGCTGGGCTTGTTTGTGTCCTCCCTCACCGATAGCCAGGTGATCGCAGCGGTGCTGGGCTTTGGGCTGATGCTGCTCCTGGGGGTGATTCACCTGGGCGGCGAGGGAGCGCAGGGGGCCTGGGGGGAGCTGCTCAAGCAGCTCTCAGTGTTCGAGCACTTCCAGGACCTGGCCAAGGGTGTGGTGGATTCAGGCGACGTGGTGTTCTACCTGAGCTTGATCGCACTGGGCCTTTTCCTGACCTACCGGTCAGTGGAGACGCTAAGGTGGAGGGGATGAAGATGCACAGTAGTCAGCGCAGGAGACGGCTGGGGCTCATGGTTAACTCTGGCGCATCCATTGTGATCCTAGTGGCTATTTTGGCGCTGGTGAATTTCCTCGCGGAACGCCGCACCCTGCGGCTAGATCTTACTTCGAACCAGCAGTACAGCCTGGCGCCCCAGACCCTGTCGGTACTGCGAGAAATCCACGACCAGGTGAGCATCAAGGTGTTCGAGACTGCTGAGAACCGCAATCCAGGCCTAGAGGACCTGATCCAGGAGTACAGCAAGCGCGGCCCCATAACCTATACCTTCGTCAACTTGGACCGGCAGCCAGACGAGGCGCGGCGCTACAACGTGCGCGCCGCCGGCACCATTGTGCTGGAGCAAGGGGGGCGCACCGAGCAGGTGGATACCCCCGTTGAGGAGGCGCTGACCAATGCCCTGTCACGGCTGGTGCGCCAGGTACAGCCGGTGCTCTACTTCACCCAAGGGCACGGCGAGCGGCCACTGGACGGCCCTGATGGTAGTGGCCTCAAGGCACTCTCCGAGCAACTTACCGCCAAGGGGTTCAAGACCCAGTCGCTGGCCACCTCTCCAGAGGTGCCGGCAGACGCCGCCGCGGTGGTGATCGCTGGGCCGCAGAGCGAGTTCTTTTCTGCGGAGCTAGAGGCACTGGATCGCTTCCTGAATCAGGGTGGGGCCGTCCTGGCGCTGCTAGATCCCCCACCCAGCGCCGGGCTGCCAGATTTCTTAGCCCGCCATGGCCTCGTGGTGGGCGATAACCTGGTGGTGGATGCCAGCAGCATTGGCCAGCTCCTGGGCCTGGGCCCGGCAGTTCCTTTGGTCACCAGCTACCCGGGGCACTCGATCACCGAGGGGTTTAGCCTCATGACCTTCTTCCCCCTGGCGCGATCGGTGATGCCAGCATCCCCGGCGCCCCAGGGAGTGACGCTCACCAAGCTGCTGTCTACTGGATCCGATAGCTGGGGCGAGACCGACCTGGCTAGCCCGCAAGTCCAGTTCGACCAGGGCGTGGACCTGGCCGGGCCAGTGAGCCTGGCAGTTGTGAGCAGCTGGACAGCGCCGGGAGCCAGCCCGGGGCCAGAGGAGGGCGCCGCTTCCTTCCATCAGGCGCGGCTGGTGGCTTTTGGCGATTCCGACTTTGTCAGCAACCGCTACTTCAACAGCCAGGGGAACGGCGACCTGGCGCTCAATACCATTAGCTGGCTGGCGCGCCAGGAAGATCTGATTGCCATCCGGCCCAAAGATCCCCAGGACCGGCGGGTGGCGCTAACCCTGGTGCAAGCCAGAACCATCTTCATTAGCACGGTCATCGTGCTGCCAGCGCTGGCGCTGGGGCTCATGGTCTGGAACATGCTGCGGAGGCGGGCGCTATGAAGAAATACGCTGGCACCATCAGCCTGGCAGTTGTGCTCGTTGCTCTGGCCCTGTACGTGTACCTCACTGAGTTCCGCCGGCCCCCGGCGCCAGGGCCGGAAAAGCTCTTGGCTCATGTGGAGGCGAGCGCCGTGCGCCAGGTGATGCTAAGAAGTGGCGAGGGCACCATTGTGGGTCGCCGGGTGGGGGATGGCTGGCGGCTCTCCGAGCCGCGCGATTTCTCAGGAGACAAGAGCGTCTGGGACGGCATTGCTTCCACCCTGGCCGAGGCCACGCTGGATAGCAAAGTGGTGGACAATCCCCCGGACCTTAGCCTCTACGGCCTGGCTAACCCCCGCCTAGTGGTGATGGTGGGGCTGGAGTCTGGCCCAGAGCAAACCGTGGAGCTAGGAGACGATAACCCGCGCCAGAGCGGGGTCTATGTGCGCCGCCAGGGGGAGCAGGCCGTGTGGCTCCTGCCCAGCTATCGCTTTAGCCAGCTGGACCGCGACCTCGAGCAGCTGCGCGCCCACCAGCTGGCGCTGCTGGGCGAGGGCGACCCGCAGCGCATAACGCTGCACTATGGCACCGGCAGTGTGGTGGAGCTGACTAAAGTCGAAAATGCCTGGCGCTTGATCACGCCTGAGGACGCTCCCGCCAGCGCCAGTGCCGTGGGGAGCTTGGTGAACAGCCTGCGCTTCGCCCAGGTGACCCGGTTCATTGATGAGCCAGAGGATGATCCGGCAGTTTACGGTTTCGACGCACCCACCATGGTGCTCAGCCTGGAGCTGGGCCCGCTTAGTACCCGGACTCTGACTATTGGCAAAGCAGTAGAGGATGAAGAAGGCCTGTACTACGCCCGAATCGACACCGACCCGGCAGTGGTGCTCCTGAACGACAGCCTGGTGCGTTCGCTCACGCCCCAGATAGAAAGCCTGCGCCAGGCGCCACCCTAAGGGCCTACGTCCCTTCCTTGGCCAGGTTCTCGAAGCGGATGTAGCCCTCCAGGAACGCTAGCTCAATGATGCCGGTCGGCCCGTTGCGCTGCTTGCCAACAATGACTTCGGCTATGCCCTGCTTCTCCGACTGGGAATCGTAGTACTCGTCGCGGTAAATGAACATCACCAGATCGGCGTCCTGCTCAATGGCCCCAGATTCCCGCAAATCAGACAGCATGGGCCGGTGGCTGGGCCGCGACTCCACCGCCCGAGACAACTGGCTCAGCACCACAATGGCAACATTGAGCTCCCTAGCCAAAGCTTTCAGGCTGCGGGAGATGTTGGCAATTTCCTGCTGCCGGTTCTCGCTGCTGGCCCCAGTGGCGCCAGACATGAGCTGCAAGTAGTCAATGACAATCAGGGCAATGCTGTGCTCCAGCATCAGCCGGCGGCTTCTGGCCCGGATCTCCATCACTGTCAGGTCCGGGGAGTCGTCAATAAAGAACTGGGCCTCGGCAATCTTCCCCGCCACTTCCGCCAGCCGGCTGAAGTCCCGCTCCGCCAGGTGCCCGCCGCGGATGCGCGCCATGTTGATCCGGGCCTCGCTGCAGATCATGCGCATCATGAGTTGCAGCCCGGCCATTTCCAAGCTAAAGATGGCCACTGGCTTCCCCACCCTGATGGCCACGTGCTGGGCAATGGTGAGCGCCAGCGCCGTCTTCCCCATACTGGGCCGGGCGGCGATCACGTTCAGGCTCGAGGGCTGCAGCCCGGCAGTGAGCTTGTCCAGCCCGCTGAATCCGGTGGGGATGCCGGTTATGGGCTCTTTCTGCTGGTAGAGCTGCTGGATCAATTGAAAGCTCTCAGTGACCAGCTCATGGGCGCTGCGGAACAGGTGGCCCCGGCGCTGGGAAGAGACCTCCAGCACCAAGCGCTCGCTCCTGTCCAGAATGTCAGCGAACTCCTCGGTGCCCTCATAGGCCAGCTGGGTCATCTGCCCGGCAGCACTGATTAAGTCGCGTAGCGCCGCTTTCTCCGCCACAATCCGGGCGTAGTGCTCCACGTTGGCGGAGCTGGGTACCGACTCCACCAGGCCTACGAGATAGGCTTCGCCGCCGGCTTCCTCCAGCTTGCCCACCCGATTGAGCTCGTTGGTAAGCGTCACCAGATCAATCGGCTCCCGGCGCCAGGCCAGGTGCTGCACTGCCTCAAAGATGCGGCGGTGGCCCTCTTTATAGAAAGACTCGGCGCGGATGGTGCCTTCAATGCGGCCGAAGGCCTCTGGGTCCAAGAGCACCGAGCCCAAGAGACTAACCTCGGCCTCCAGGTTCTGAGGGGGAACTCTGGTCTCCACCTAGCCTCCGCCTGCCCGGGACAATCGCACCGTGTCGCCTTTCATTGTGCATCTCCCAGGGACAAAAAGCGAGGGGTGCGGGGACCAGCCCACACCCCCTGCCAGGCTGTGGTTCACGCCTACGCCTGGGGCACCACCTGGACCTTCACGAGCGCCAGGACCTCGGGGTGGGCGCGGTAGGGGATATCGTAGCTCCCCAGCTCCCGAATCGGCCGCTTGAGGCCCAGCCGGCGGCGGTCAATCTGGATCTGGTGCTGCTCCAAAAGCGCCTGGGCAATGTCGCTGGCACCTACTGAGCCGTAAAGCCGCCCCTCGCCGGCCCGGGCGCTCATGGTGGTGGTCACATTGGCCAGGATCTCCGCCAGCTTGCTGGCCTCAGCTTTAGCCGCCGCCAGCCGCTTGGCCCGCCCCACCTGCTGCTGCTCAAACACCCGCAGGTTACTGGCCGTAGCCGGCAGCGCCAGCCCATTGGGAATCAGGTAGTTGCGGGCATAGCCGTCTTTCACCACCAGCACCGTGCCCTGCTCCCCCAGTTTCGCCACCAATTCCAGCAAGATCACTTTCATGGCAGTGGCTCCTGAGTAAAGGGAAGTAGCGCAATCATGCGCGCCCGCTTAATGGCCCGGGCCAGGGCCCGCTGGTGCTTGGCGCAGGCCGCGGTGCGGCGGCGGGGCATGATCTTGCCGCTTTCGGAGACCATGCGCCTGAGGAGCTTCTCGCTCTTATAGTCGATCTCGGGAGCGTTGTCGGCGCAGAAGGGACAGGCCTTGGGTTTGCCCCGGCTGCGCTCGCCTTCACTAGCTCTTCTCTTGGGGTAGCGCTTCAAAACGGCAGATCCTCCTCTGGGGGGAACTCTTGACCTTCGTCAATGTCAAAGTCCGGCACCTTCTCGCCCGGC